>NZ_JBHMQU010000033.1:0-40690 GCF_042435015.1 Paracoccus panacisoli
CGCCCCGGCCGCCGCGGTGGCGCGGGGCAGCAGGGCGGCGCTGCCGTCCGGGGCAAGGCCGAAGGTCGCGGCTGAAAGCCACGCCCCGGTCAGCGCCGACACCCCGAGCCCGACGAGCGCCACCCGGCCGATGCGCGCGTGCCACCCCTTGGCGCCCCGCGCGTGGACCGGCGCCGCCGCGCGCCGCCAGCCGCCGAGCGCGCGCAGCATCAGCCAGAGGCCGGACCCCAGCACCAGCGCCATCGCCCCGGCCATGACCCCCACCGCGGCCCGCCCGCCGTCGCCGAGCAGCAGCGAGCGGTGGAACGACTTGACGGCGCGCATGACCGGCCCCTCGGCGACCTCGGGCAGGGCCGCGCCGCTGGCCGGATCGACGGTCAGGACGCGCCGGCCCGCGGTGTCGCGGACCTGCGCGGTCACGACGCCGTTGGCGCTGCGGGTGATCGCCTGGGTGCCGGGCGCGGCGGCGGTGATTGCGGCGGCGGTCTCGGCGATGGTCAGGGACTGGGGGGGCGCGGCGGCGCGCTCGATCGCGGGCTGGACAGAGAGTACGGCGCCCGAGCCCGCGATCAGCGCGAGCAGCAGGCCGAGCACGAGGCCCGGCAGGGAGTGGATGCGGCGAAGCATGGGGGGTGTCCTCGAAGGCAGGGCCGCGCGGTGGCGACGGCACGGGCAGCGGGGCGGCGGCAACGTAGCCGCCGCCCGCCCGGTTCAGCGGTAGGTCAGGGACTGGACGTAGCCGTTGCCCGGCACGGGCTTGCCGGCGCCGGCCGAGGTCAGCTCGGCCACCACGTCGGCGGGGGCATCGCCCATGTCCTCGACCGAGCAGTCGATGCGGATCTGGTAGCCCGCGTCAAAAAGCGCGTCGGCCAGATCGACCGTCACGTCGAGCGTGCGCCCCGACCCGACCGAGGCGCCGGTCACGCCGTCCGGCACCGCGCCACCGGTCGCCCGGTGCCAGTCGGCCAGGTGCGGCCACCATTTCGACTTGCCGCCCGCAAGCCACAGCGTGCCCTGATAGGCGCCCGCCGCGTCGGTGACGTAGATGGCGAGATAGGCGCCCTCACCGCCATAGTTGGTGAGGGTGGTGGACAGGCTCACCTCGCGCGCATCGGCGGCGGCGGGGGCGAGGGTGGCGGGGATCAGCGCGGCGAGGCTGAGCGCCAGGGCGGTGGAGTGCTGCATCGTCGGTCTCCTTACTTCACGACGGCGCGGGGGGCGCCGATCAGCGGGTTCTGCGCGGGCGCCGGGCCTGCGAGGCGGGCGGGCGCGCCGCAGCGGCCGGCCGCGTCGTCGTCGCAGTCGTCGTCGTCATCATCGTCATCGTCGTCGTCGTCATCGTCGCCGCGCTCGTCGTCATCGTCGTCGTCCTCGCGGTGGCGGCCGCGCCCGCGGCGGCGGTCGTCGTCGGCCAGCCGCAGCCACGCCGGGTCATCGCCCGTGGGCTCGGCGGCGCGCCCCTCGCGGGCTGCAAAGGCCGCCCCTGCGGCGGCGGGAACGGCAAGCCCCGCGACGGCGGCCATCAGCAGCAGGCGGCGGCGGGAAAGGGTGGGGTCGGGCATCTGGGCCTCCGGGTCTTCGGGTGGATCGATGCCCCCGTCTCGCCCCCGGCGCTGACAGCGGCCTGAACGCCCCGGCCCGCGGCGTTCAGGCGGATGTCAGCCGCGCCAGCGCGTGATAAGGCCGGAACGGGACCACGGGGGGCCAGCGATGCGCATCCTTCTCATCGAAGACGACAGCGGCCTCGGCTCGGCGGTGCGCGACCAGCTCGAGGCCGAGGGTCACAGCCCCGACTGGGTGCAGACGCTCGCCGACGCGGGCGACGCGGCGCGGGTGGTGCCCTATGACCTGATCCTGCTCGACCTGATGCTGCCCGACGGATCGGGGCTGACGCTGCTGCGGCGGCTCAGGGCCGAGGGCTCGGCCACCCCGGTCATCATCCTGACCGCCCGCGACCGCATCACCGAGCGGATCGACGGGCTGAACGCAGGGGCCGACGACTACATCGTGAAGCCCTTCGACCTCGCGGAGCTCTCGGCCCGGATCGGCGCGGTGGCGCGGCGCTACAGCGGCAACCCCAACCCGCTGGTCGAGCTGGGGGCGCTGTCGATCGACGTCGCCGCGCGCTCGATCATCGGGCCGGGCGGGCGCATCGACCTTTCGGGCCGCGAATGGGCGATCTTCGAGGCGCTGCTCGCCCGTCCCGGGGCGATCCTGTCGAAGGCGCAGATGGAAGAGCGGCTCTACAGCTTCGACGCCGAGGTTGAGAGCAACACCATCGAGGTCTACGTCAGCCGGCTGCGCAAGAAGCTGGGCCCCGCGGCGGTCGAGACGGTGCGCGGCGTCGGCTATCGGCTCGGCCAGCCGTGAGCGCCCTGCCCCCCCGGCCGGCGTCCCGCCGCCCGGCCAGCCTGCGCCGCGACCTCGCGCTGCGGCTGTCGCTGGGGCTGGTTCTGGCGTGGCTCGCCGCGGTGGGGGGCGCGGGGCTGGCGCTCAAGGCGCGCACCGACCGCATCTTCGACAGCGCCCTGCAGGAGACCGCCGAGCGCATCCTGCCGCTCGCCATCCTCGAGATCGAGGCCGACCGCTATCGCCGCGACCACGACCGCGAGGACCGGCGCGCGCGGCGCAGCGACGGGGGGGACCACGACGAGGAGGATGACGAGGACGACGAGGACGACGACCACCGCCCCCGCGTGGTGCCGCGCACCGCGCAGGCGGCGCCGCATGACGAATACCTCACCTACCTGCTGCGCGACCGGGCCGGCGCGGTGCTGGTCCTGTCGCACGACGCCGATCCCGCGGTGTTCCCGCCCGGCGCGCCCGAAGGGTTCAGCGCGGCCCGCGACCACCAGCTCTACACCCGCAGCGCCGAGGGCGGGCGCTACACGATCCAGGCGGCCGAGCCGCTGGCGGTGCGGCGCAGCGCGATGTTCGCCACGCTGGGGCTGATGCTGCTGCCGCTCGCGGCGCTGATCCCGATCGCGCTGCTGGGCATCTCGTGGCTGGTGCGGCGGGGGCTGGCGCCGCTCGACGGGCTGTCGGCGGCGCTGGGGCGGCGCGGGGCGCAGGACCTGTCGCCGGTCCCGGACACCGGGCTGCCGGCGGAGCTCGAACCGATCCGCGGGCAGGCCAACCGGCTGATGGCGCGGATGGGCGATGCGCTGGCGGCCGAGCGCGACTTCGCCTCGAACGCCGCGCATGAGTTGCGCACCCCCATCGCGGCGACGCTCGCCCACACCCAGCGGCTGGTGGCCGAGGCACCCGAGGGGCCGCTGCGCGAGCGGGCGATGCGGGTCGAGGGCGAGCTGAAGCGGATGGCGCGGCTGTCCGAGAAGCTGTTGCAGCTGGCCCGCGCCGAGGGCGGCGGCGTGGTCCGCGCGGCGCCGGGCGACGTGGTGCCGATCCTCGCAGCGCTGGCCGACGACATCGCGCGCGACCTGCCCGAGGGCCGGGTGGCGGTGACGCTACCCGAGGGGGCGGTCGCCTCGCGCCTCGACCCCGATGCCTTCGCGGTGCTGGCGCGCAACCTGATCGAGAATGCCCTGCGGCACGGGGCGCCGGGCACGCCGGTGGCGGTCACGCTGTCCCCCGCCGGGGTGCTGCGGGTCGAGAACGACGCCCCACCGGTCGCGGCCGAGGCGCTCGCCCGCCTGACCCAGCGGTTCGAGCGCGGCGGCAGCCGCGCCGACGGCTCGGGGCTGGGGCTGACCATCGCCGCCTCGATCGCGGCGGCCATCGGGTCCGAACTGCGCCTCGCCTCGCCCATTCCGGGCAGCGACCGGGGCTTCCGGGCCGAGGTCGCCGTCGCCGCCGCCTGACTGCCGCTTAAATCGTGCAGGCGACGGCGCGCTGCCAGCGGTCGTGGCGGGCGGCGCGCTCATCCTCGGGCATCAGGGGGCTGAAGCGGCGGTCGAGGGTCCAGACCTTCTGGAACTCGGCGGGCTCCGGGCAGAGCCCGGCCCCGAGGCCGGCCAGATAGGCGGCGCCGAGCGCCGTCGTCTCGGTGATCCGCGGCCGGTCCACCGGCACGCCGAGGATGTCGGCCAGGAACTGCATCGTCCAGTCGCTGCGGGTCATGCCGCCATCGACCCGCAGCACCGCGCTTTCGACCGTGGCGCCGTCGGCGCGCATTGCCTCGATCAGGTCGCGGGTCTGGTGGCCGACGCTCTGCAGCGCCGCGCGGGCGAGTTCCGCCGGCCCGGTCGAGCGGGTGAGGCCGAAGATCGCGCCGCGCGCGTCGGGCCGCCAGTGCGGCGCGCCGAGGCCGGTGAAGGCGGGGACCAGCACCAGATCCTGCGCGGGGTCGGCGCGCTCGGCCAGCGCCTGCGTCTCGTCGGCGCTGGCGATCACGCCCAGCCCGTCGCGCAGCCACTGGACCACGGCGCCGGCGACGAAGATCGACCCTTCGAGCGCATAGGTCGGGCGCCCGTTCAGGCGATAGGCGATGGTGGTGAGCAGCCGGTTCTGCGACCACACCGGCCGGTCGCCGGTGTTCAGCAGCGCAAAGCAGCCGGTGCCATAGGTGGCCTTGGTCATGCCGGGATCGAAGCACGCCTGCCCTACGGTCGCGGCCTGCTGGTCGCCGGCCACGCCCATGATCGGCACGGCGCGGCCGAAGAGGTCCGGGCGGGCCTCGCCGAAGCTGCCGGCGCAGTCGCGGACCTCGGGCAGCATCGCGCGCGGCACCCGGAAGAGGGCGCACATCTCGTCCGACCATTCGCCCTCGCGGATGTCATAGAGCATGGTGCGCGAGGCGTTGGTCGCGTCGGTCAGGTGGCAGAGCCCGTCGGTCAGCTTCCAGATCAGCCAGCTGTCCACGGTGCCGAAGGCCAGATCGCCCCGCTCGGCCGCGGCACGGGCGCCGTCCACGTGGTCGAGGATCCAGGCGATCTTGGTGGCGCTGAAATAGGGGTCGAGCAGAAGCCCGGTCGTCTCGGTCACCCGCGGCTCGTGCCCCTCGGCCTTGAGGGCGGCGCAGGTGTCGGCGGTGCGGCGGTCCTGCCAGACGATGGCGCGGTGGATCGGCTGGCCGGTGCGGCGGTCCCAGACCACGGTCGTCTCGCGCTGGTTGGTGATGCCGATGGCGGCCAAGGGCGGGTTCCCGGCCTTCTCGATCGCCTCGCGCGCCACCGCGGCGGTCGAGGACCAGATCTCGTCGGGGTCATGCTCGACCCAGCCCGAGTTCGGGAAATGCTGGCGGATCTCGTGCTGGGCGATGGACTGGATGCGCAGATCATCGGTCAGCACCAGCGCGCGCGACGAGGTGGTGCCCTGGTCGATGGCGAGAATGCTCATGCGCGGCCTCCTGCTGCGGGTCCGCGCGAGGGGGCGCGGAGGGGTCGGGGGTTGGGGGTGCGGGCCATGCCGCCGCACGGGTGACGAAAGGCCCGCGGCGTGCGGGCCTTTCGCGGTGGTCAGGTGGCGCGCGGGCTTACTTCTGCCAGCTCTTCACCAGCTCGTCGTAGTCGACGGTCTCGGGCGCCGGGTCCTCGTTCTCGAGCTTGAGCTGCGGGGCGAGGTTACCGGCCTTGACGGCCTCGGCGTTCCAGTAGGCGAGGTCATGCTCCTCGGCCAGTTTCGGGCCGATGTCGCCCTGCACCCCGGCCTTCTCGAGCCGCGCCATCACCTTTTCCTGCTCGGCGCACAGGCTGTCCATCGCCTCCTGCGCGGTCTTGGCGCCCGACGAGGCATCGCCGATCGCCTGCCACCAGAGCTGCGCGAGCTTCGGATAGTCCGGCACGTTGGTGCCCGTGGGCGACCACTGCAGGCGGGCGGGCGAGCGGTAGAACTCGATCAGGCCGCCCAGCTTCGGCGCGCGCTCGGTGAACGACTTGTCGTCGATGGTCGACTGGCGGATGAAGGTCAGCCCGACGTGGGATTTCTTCACGTCCACCGTCTTCGAGGTGACGAACTGCGCATAGAGCCACGCGGCCTTGGCGCGGTCATCCGGCGTCGACTTCAGCAGCGTCCACGAGCCGGCGTCCTGGTAGCCGAGCTTCATGCCGTCCTTCCAGTAGGCGCCGTGCGGCGAGGGGGCGAAGCGCCATTTCGGCGTGCCGTCCTCGTTCACCACCGGCAGGCCGTCCTTGACGAAGTCGGCGGTGAAGGCGGTGTAGGTGAACATCTGCTGGGCGACTTCGCCCTGGCTCGGCACCGGGCCGCTTTCCGAGAAGGTCATCCCCTGCGCGGCGGGCGGCGCATAGGCCTTGAGCCAGTCGAGGTACTTCTGGATCGCATAAACCGCCGCCGGGCCGTTGGTGTCGCCGCCGCGGGCCACGCACGAGCCGACCGGGCGGTCGTTCTCGTCCACGCGGATGCCCCATTCGTCGACCGGCTTGCCGTTCGGGATGCCCTTGTCGCCGTTTCCGGCCATCGACAGCCACGCATCGGTGAAGCGCCAGCCGAGCGAGGGGTCCTTCTTGCCATAGTCCATATGGCCGTAGACCTTCTTGCCGTCGATCTCGCGGCCGGTGAAGAACTCGGCGATGTCCTCATAGGCCGACCAGGTGACCGGAACGCCCAAGTCGTAGCCGTACTTGGCCTTGAAGTCGTCCTTGTTCTTCTGGTCGTCGAACCAGTCCTTGCGGAACCAGTAGAGGTTGGCGAACTGCTGGTCGGGCAGCTGGTAGAGGTTGCCGTCCGGCGCCGTGGTGAAGGACTTGCCGATGAAGTCGTCGATGTCGAGCGTGGGCGAGGTCACGTCCTTGCCGGCGTTCGCCATCCAGTCGGTCAGGTTGCGGGCCTGCTGATAGCGCCAGTGGGTGCCGATCAGGTCGCTGTCATTGACGTAGGCGTCATAGACGTTCTCGCCCGACTGCATCTGGGTCTGCAGCTTCTCGACCACGTCGCCCTCGCCGATCAGGTCATGGGTGACCTTGATGCCGGTGATGGCGGTGAAGGCCGGGGCCAGCACCTTGGATTCGTATTCGTGGGTGGTGATCGTTTCGGACACGACCTTGATGTCCATGCCGGCGAAGGGCTTGGCCGCGTCGATGTACCACTGCATCTCCTTTTCCTGATCCGCGCGGGACAGGGTCGAGAGATCACCGATTTCCTTGTCGAGAAAGGCCTTCGCCTCCTCGATGCCGGCCTGCGCGCCGGTTGCCATCAGCGCAAGCGCGATGGCGGTGGTCAGGTGCAGTCTCATGGTCTTCCTCCCTCAAGGGCCCCTTTTCGGCCCGGTTGTCACACCCAGCGGAACACCGCCGCGGCGTAGATGATCGCAACGACCAGCCCGCCCCAGACCGGGCTGGCGCCCAGCCCGACCCAGGCGAGGTTGATGAATGCCGACCCGAGCAGGCTGATGAACAGCCGGTCGCCGCGGGTCGTCATGATCCCCAGCACGCCGCGCCGCGGCGTCTCGGGAAAGCGGATCGCCAGCCAGATCAGCGTCAGCAGCAGCGCCGCGATAATCCAGTAGAAGAGCGCGGTCGGAAAAGTCCACGCCATCCAGTTGCCGGGCGAGAGCGATGCGGTCCAGTCGCGCACCCCATCCTTGACCGGCACGAGGGTGACGAGCCAGGCGAGCACGGCGAGCATCGCGGCGGCGGCGGCGGCGAACCCCGCCGTCACGGCCCCGGAACGCGACCGCGGCACGGGCGCGGGCTTCGGGGCGGCGGCTTCGGGAACAGGCGTCAGGGCCATCACACCCTCCCCAGGGCAAAGCCCTTGGCAATGTAGTTGCGCACAAACCAGATCACGAGCGCGCCGGGCAGGATCGTCAGCACCCCCGCCGCCGCCAGCACCCCCCAGTCCATCCCCGAGGCCGAGACGGTCCGGGTCATGGTGGCCGCGATCGGCTTGGCGTTGACGCTGGTCAGGGTGCGCGAGAGCAGCAGCTCGACCCACGAGAACATGAAGCAGAAGAACGCGGCGACCCCGATGCCGCTCGCGATCAGCGGCACGAAGATGCGGGTGAAGAAGCGCGGGAAGGAATAGCCGTCGATATAGGCGGTCTCGTCGATCTCGCGCGGGACGCCGGACATGAAGCCCTCGAGGATCCAGACCGCCAGCGGCACGTTGAAGAGGCAGTGCGCCAGCGCCACCGCGATGTGGGTGTCGAAGAGCCCGACCGCCGAATAGAGCTGGAAGAACGGCAGCGCGAAGACCGCAGCCGGCGCCATCCGGTTCGACAGCAGCCAGAAGAACAGGTGCTTGTCGCCGAGGAAGCGGTAGCGCGAGAAGGCATAGGCCGCCGGCAGCGCCACCCCGATCGAGATCGCGGTGTTCAGCAGCACGTAGGTCAGCGAGTTGACGTATCCCATGTACCAGCTCGCATCCGTCAGGATGGTCCGATAGTTGGCCAGCGTCGGCGCGTGCGGGAACAGGGTGAAGCTGCCGGTGATCTCGGTGTTCGTCTTGAAGCTCATGTTCACGAGCCAGTAGATCGGGATCAGCAGGAACAGCAGGTACAGCGTCATCACGACGGCCGCGCCATAGCGGGGGGAGCGGGTGCTCATCTCGGGGCCTCGTTCTCGGCGGTCATGACGGTGTAGAAGACCCAGGAAATCAGCAGGATCACGAGGAAGTAGATCAGGCTGAACGCCGCCGCCGGGCCGAGGTCGAACTGCCCCACGGCCATCTTGACCAGGTCGATCGACAGGAAGGTGGTGGCGTTGCCGGGTCCGCCGCCGGTCACGACGAACGGTTCGGTGTAGATCATGAAGCTGTCCATGAAGCGCAGCAGCACGGCGATCAGCAGCACGCCCCGCATCTTGGGCAGCTCGATGTAGCGGAAGACGCTCCAGCGGCTCGCCTGGTCGATCTCGGCCGCCTGATAGAAGGCCTGCGGGATGGACTGCAGCCCGGCATAGCAGAGCAGCGCCACGAGGCTCGTCCAGTGCCACACGTCCATGACGATGATCGTGGCCCAGGCGTCGAAGGCGTCGCTGACGTAGTTATAGTCGATCCCCAGCGCCGCGAGCGTGCGGCCCAGAAGGCCGATGTCCACGCGGCCGAACACCTGCCAGATGGTGCCGACGACGTTCCACGGAATGAGCAGCGGCAGCGCCATGAGGACGAGGCAGACCGAGGCCCAGAAGCCCTTCTTCGGCATGTTCAGCGCGATGAAGATGCCGAGCGGGATCTCGATCACGAGGATGATGGCCGAGAACAGGATCTGCCGGCCGAGGGCGGCGCGGATGCGGTCGCTCGCCAGCACCTCCTGGAACCAGCCGAGGCCGTTCCAGAAGAACTGGTTGTTGCCGAAGGTATCCTGCACCGAATAGTTCACCACCGTCATCAGCGGGATCACCGCCGAAAAGGCGACCAGCACGAGGACCGGCAGGACGAGGAACCAGGCGCGGTTGTTGACGGGCTTGTCCATCAGGCGGCGCTCGCTTGGGTCAGGGGCGCAATGCGCCAGTCATCGACGAAGACCCCGATCCGGGCGGGGTCCAGCACCACGCGGTCGGCGCCCGCGGGGATAGGCTCACCCTCGGGCACGGTCAGGTTGAAGGCGGCCGCGCCGACCCGGCCGCGGACGATGCGGTGGCGGCCGGCGTCCTCGATCCGCTCGATGCGGAACGGCAGGCCCGCGCCCGCGGTGGCAAGGTGGGCGGCGTCGGGGCGGATGCCGATCTGCACCCGGCCCGCGCCCGGCGCATAGGCCGCGCCCAGCGGGACGGCGGCGCCCGCGACATGGGCCGTCGCCCCCTCGACCTGCGCGTCGAGCAGGTTCATGCCCGGCGAGCCGATGAAATGGCCGACGAAGGTGTGGGCCGGCGTCTCGAACAGCGCCTGCGGCGTGCCCGCCTGCACGACACGGCCGTCGGACATCACCACCACCTCGTCGGCAAAGGTCAGCGCCTCGGTCTGGTCGTGGGTCACGTAGATCATGGTGTGGCCGAAGTCGCGGTGCAGCGCCTTGAGCTGGGTGCGCAGCTCCCACTTCATCTGCGGGTCGATCACGGTCAGCGGCTCGTCGAAGAGAATCGCGTTCACGTCCTGCCGCACCATGCCGCGGCCAAGGCTGATCTTCTGCTTGGCGTCCGCCGTCAGCCCGCGGGCGCGGTGATCCAGCTCGGCCTCCATCCCGATCATGCGGGCGATCTCGGCCACGCGGGCGGCGATCTCGGCCGCCGGGACGCCGCGGTTGCGCAGCGGGAAGGCAAGGTTCTCGCGCACCGTCATGGTGTCGTAGACGACCGGGAACTGGAACACCTGCGCGATGTTGCGCGCGGCGGTGGGGCTGCGGGTCACGTCGCGGTCGTCGAACAGCACCCGGCCCCGCGACGGCGTCACCAGCCCCGAGATGATGTTGAGCAGCGTGGTCTTGCCGCAACCCGACGAGCCGAGCAGCGCATAGGCGCCGCCGTCGCGCCAGGTCATGGTCATGGGCTTCAGCGCGTAGTCGGCGTCCGAGCGCGGCGCGGGGTTGTAGCTGTGGGCGAGGTCGTCCAGCGTGATGCGGGCCATGCGGGCTCCCCTCTCTTACGCCGCGGCCGCGTAGGGGGCCGGACGCGCCAGCCGCCCTTGGGCGTCGAACAGATAGACATGGGCGGGGTCGAGCCAGACGGTCAGCGGCTCGCCCGCGGGCAGGTCGCGGACCCCCTCGACCAGCCCCACCCAGCGGTCGTGGCCGTGGGTCAGGTGCAGGTAGGTCTCGGCCCCGGTGATCTCGGTCACGTCGAGCCGCGCCAGCAGCGGGATCGCCCCCGGCCCCTGCGCCAGCCGCAGGTGCCCAGGCCGGAAGCCCGCGGCGTAGCGCCCGTCGGGGAGGCCCGCGACCGCGAAGCCCGCGCCGTCCAGCACCGCCTGGCCGCCGCGCACCTCGATCGACTTGAAGTTCATCGGCGGGTCCGAGAACACCCGCGCGGTCGTGGCGTCGCGGGGGGCGCGGTAGACCTCGGGCGTGGGGCCGAACTGGGTGATCCGACCCTCCCACATGGTGGCGGTGTTGCCGCCGAGCAGCAGCGCCTCTTCGGGTTCGGTCGTCGCATAGACGAAGATCGCACCGCTTTCGGCGAAGATGCGCGGGATTTCGGCCCGCAGCTCTTCGCGCAGCTTGTAGTCAAGGTTGGCGAGCGGCTCGTCCAGCAGCACCAGCCCCGCGTCCTTGACCAGCGCCCGGGCCAGCGCCGTGCGCTGCTGCTGGCCGCCCGACAGCTCGAGCGGCTTGCGCGCCAGATAGGGCGTCAGCCGCATGAGCTCGGCCGTCTCGCGCACCCGGCGGTCGATCTCGGCCCGCGGCACGCCCTTGAGGCGCAAGGGCGAGGCCACGTTGTCATAGACGCTCATCGCCGGGTAGTTGATGAACTGCTGATAGACCATCGCCACGCCGCGGTCCTGCACGCGCTCGCCCGTCACGTCTCGGCCCTGCCACAGCACCCGGCCGTGGGTGGGCTGGTCGAGCCCCGCCATCAGCCGCATCAGCGTGGTCTTGCCCGAGAGCGTCGGCCCGAGCAGCACGTTCATGGTCCCGGGCGCGAGCGTCAGGTCGGTCGGATGGATCCAGACCTGGCCTCCGACCTCCTTGCCGATCCCCGCAAGTTCCAGCGTCATGCCGCGACCCTCGCGCGGCTCATGTGGCGGCCGACCTCGGCCACCTCGTCGGCGGTCATCCTCAACCCCAGTTTCGAGCGGCGCCAGAGCGCATCCTCGGCCTCGCGCGCCCATTCCCGCGTCATCATCCAGTCCAGTTCCCGTTCGGTCAACGTCGCGCCGAAGTCGCGCCCAAGGTCGGCCGCGGTCTGCGCGCCGTCCAGCATCACCCGCGCCTCGGTGCCGTAGGCGCGCACCAGCCGCAACGCCCAACGGGGCGTCAGGAAGGGATGCGCGCCACGCAGCGCCTCGACCTGCGCCTGCACGCCGTCGACGGGGAAATCCCCGCCCGGCAGCGCCACGCCCGCGGTCCAGTCCGCCCCGGTCCCGGGCAGCAGCGGCCCGAGCTTGCCCATCGCCGCCTCGGCGAGCCGGCGATAGGTGGTGATCTTGCCGCCGAAGACGTTGAGGCAGGGCGCCCCCTTGCGGTCCAGCGACAGCACATAGTCGCGGGTCGCGGCGGTGGCCGAGGACACCCCGTCGTCATAGAGGGGGCGCACGCCGGAATAGGTCCAGACGACATCCGCCGGCGTCACCGGCTGGCGGAAATAGCGCGAGGCGAAGGTGCAGAGATAGTCGATCTCGGCCGGGGTGCAGACCGCCTCGCCCGGGGCGCCCTGGTGGTCCACGTCGGTGGTGCCGATCAGGGTGAAGTCGGTCTCATAGGGGATCGCAAAGACGATCCGCCCGTCCGGCCCCTGGAAGAAATACGCCTTGTCGTGGTCGAAGAGGCGCCGGGTCACGATGTGGCTGCCGCGCACGAGGCGGATGCGCTCGGGCGTGACGATGTGGGCCACGTCGGCGATGACCTTGCCGACCCACGGGCCGGCGGCGTTGACGAGCGCCTTGGCGCGGAAGCTGCGCCCGTCGGCCAGGCGCACGGCCCACAGCTCGCCCTCGCGCCGCGCCTCGGTCACCCGGGCGCGGGTCAGGATGTCGGCGCCGCGCGCGGCCGCGTCGCGGGCGTTCAGCACCACCAGCCGGGCGTCGTCCACCCAGCAGTCGGAATATTCATAGGCCCGGCGCAGCCGCGGCTGCAGCGGCGCGCCCTCGGGGCCGCGGGTCAGGTCCAGCGACGAGGTGCCGGGCAGGATCGCGCGGCTGCCGAGGTGGTCATAGAGAAACAGCCCGGCCCGGATCATCGCCGCCGGCCGACGGCCGCGCAGGAACGGCACCATGCGCGAGACCGGGGTGCCGCCCTCGAACCGCATCTCGGGGTCGAGCGGCAGCACGAAGCGCATCGGCCAGCTGATGTGGGGCATCGCGCGCAGCAGCACCTCGCGCTCGCGCAGCGCCTCGCGCACCAGCCGGAACTCGAGGAACTCGAGATAGCGCAGCCCGCCGTGGAAGAGCTTGGTCGAGGACGACGAGGTCGCCTGGGCGAGGTCGCCCTGCTCGGCCAGCCGCACCGACAGGCCGCGCCCGGCGGCGTCGCGGGCGATCCCGCAGCCGTTGATGCCGCCGCCGATGATGAACAGGTCCGTGGTTTCAGCCATCCGTCTCGCGCCTCTGAAGCATGGCACAAACGATCATATCCGCGTGTGCGCTGTCAAAACCTATTTTCGCTTTCGCGCGATATTTGTCGTTTGCGCGCGTCACCCGCGCGCGCTAGCTTCGACCCGAAAGGGAGTGCGCATGGCTCTCAGCATCCGCCAGATGGATATCGTGAACCTCGCCAAGGCCTCGGGCCGGGTCGAGGTCGATGACCTTGCCAGCCGCTTCGACGTCTCGGTGCAGACGATCCGGCGCGATCTGGGCGAGCTCGCCGATCAGGGGCTGGTCGACCGCGTCCACGGCGGCGCGGTGCTGCCGAGCGGCGTCGCCAACCTCGGCTACGAGGCGCGGCGCCTGCTGCATCAGGAGGCGAAGGAGACCGTGGGCCGGCTCTGCGCCGCGCGGATCCCCGACAACTCCTCGCTGATCCTCAACATCGGCACCACGACCGAGGCGGTGGCGCGGGCGCTGCTCGGGCACCGCAACCTGACGGTGGTGACCAACAACATGAACGTCGCCAACATCATGATCCACAACGACAGCTGCGAGGTGATCGTGGCGGGCGGCGCGGTCCGGCGTTCGGACGGCGGGCTGGTGGGCGATCTGACGAGTGAGCTGATGACCAACTTCAAGGTCGATTTCGCGGTGATCGGCTGCTCGGCGATGGATGCGGACGGCGACGTGCTCGACTACGACCTGGCCGAGGTGCGGGTCAGCCGCACGATCCTGCGGCAGGCGCGGTCGCGGCTGCTGGTGACGGACCTGAGCAAGCTGGGCCGGTCGGCGCCGATCAAGGTGGTGTCGCTCGCCGAACTCGACGCGATCGTGACCGAGGCCCCCCTGCCCGACGCGCTGCGCGAACGCTGCGCGGGGTGGGAGACGGAGTGCGTTTCGGCCTGACGCCTCAGGGCGCGAGCAGGTAGCGGCCCCCGCCGGCCGGGTCGAAGCCGCGGATCGCCAGCCCCTCGGCGAAGGCCCCCTCCAGCGCCGTGCGCAGCGCCAGCCGCCGGGCCAGCGGGTCGTCCCCGCCCGCGTCCAGCGGGACGATCCGCGCGGCGGCCTCGGGGCGGATCGGGTCGGGCGTCGGCAAGTGCCATTCGACCAGCAGCCGGTCCGAAGGCACGCCGGCGTTGATCCCCGCCATTTCGCCGTAATATTCGCGCAGATAGGTCCGCGCGCTCGCCCCCAGCACGCCAATGTTGAGCGCCGCGTTCGGCTTGCGGGCCGGATCGAACGTCCAGGTGACGAGGCGGATGCCCTGCGCCAGGCACCAGTCGCGCTGGAAGAGCTTGAGCCGCTTGCCCAGGCCCCGCCCCTGCCAGTCGGGCCTGATCCCCAGCCGGTGCGAGTGCTGGCGCGCCGGATCGCGGGTCGGGAAGCCGAAGAGATAGCCGACCGGCTCGCCCTCGGCGTCGCTCGCCACGGCGACAAGCCCCCCCGCCTCGACCACCGCCGCCATCAGGTCGGCGGGGTCGGGCAGGTCGCCCTCGCCCCAGACGGCGACCTGCAACGCCTCGAGCCGGCGCAGGGTGGCGATGTCGCCGACCGCGCGGATGACGGGCGCCTCGCTCATGCGCCGAAGACCTCGCGGCTCGCCGTCACGCTGTCGAGGAAGGCGCGGTCAAGCGTCACGCCGGTCCCCGGACCGGGCGGCACCGGCATGATTCCGTCCGCCGCCTCGAGCCGCTCGGCCACGATGTCGCGGGCGAAATAGCGGCTCGAGGACGAGGTGTCGCCGGGGCGGGTGAAGCCCGGCAGGCTCGACAGATGCAGGTTGTGCGCCCGCCCGATCCCCGATTCGAGCATCCCGCCACACCACACCGGCACGTCGAAGGCGGCGCAGAGATCGTGGATCCGGCGCGCCTCGAGGTGCCCGCCGACGCGCCCGACCTTGATGTTGACGACCCGCGCCGCCCCCATCACCAGCGCCCGGCGGGTGTCGGCGGCCGAGCGCAGGCTCTCGTCGAGGCAGATCGGCGTCGCCATCCGCGCCTGCAAGGCGGCGTGGTCCACCATGTCGTCGAAGGCCAGCGGCTGCTCGATATAGTCGAGCCCGTAGCGGTCGAGCCGGGCCAGATGCGCGGCGTCGGCCAGCCGGTACGAGGCGTTGGCATCGACCGTCAGATGCGCGTCGGGAAACGCCGCCCGCACCGCGTCGAGCACCGCGAGGTCGTGGCCCGGCATGATCTTGAGCTTGATGCGCCGGTAGCCCTGCGCCAGATGCGCGCCGACCCGCTCGACCGTGCCGGGGATGTCGCCGATCCCGAGCGAGACCCCGACCTCGACCGCATCCCGCGTTCCGCCGAGCAGCGCCTTGAGCGGCACGTTCAGGCTGCGCGCCCAGAGGTCCCAGGCCGCCATCTCGACCATGGCGCGGGTCATGCGGTGGCCGCGCCACCCCTCCATCCCCGCGGCAATGTCCTGCGGCGCGGTGAGCGCGCGGCCGACGAGGCCCGGCAGCAGCACCTCGCGCAAGAGCGAGAGGGCGGCGGGCAGGGTTTCCTCGAGATAGTCGGGCAGCGGGTCCATCACCCCCTCGGCCACCCCCTCGACCCCGTCCGCGTGCAGGATCAGCAGCGGGAACAGCTTCTCGGTCATCGTCCCGGTAGCGATGGTGAAGGGCGTCAGCAGCGGCAGCCGGACGATGCGCAGCTCGGCACGCTCGATCCTCAGGGCATGGGGCCTGATTGCATGGGGGTTCGGCATCGGGGGCCTCGCGAGGGGCGGTTCGGCCGCACCCTAGCCGGGCGCGCGGGCGGGGGGAACCGCCGCGGTCAGAGGCACATCGACATGGTCGCCACCGGCATCAGCGTCCAGACGGTCGCTGCCAGCGCCGCCAGCGCCAGAGTCATCGCGACGAGGCGGTGGAACCGCGTGTCCCCGCCCAGCGGGCCGCGGTAGGCGTGGGCGAGCAGCAGGTGGCCCGCGATGGCGACGCCCCAGGCGGCCAGCAGCATCAGCCGGCCGGTCGCGGCGTCCAGATGCGCGCCGTGGCGCGAGCAGACCAGCCCCTCGAGCCCGTAGATCGCGCTGAACGCCACGATCCAGAGGGTGAAGGGCGCGGCGATGCGCAGGATGTCCCGCATCAGAACGCCCCCGGCAGCCAGGCGGCGGCGAGGCCCACGGTCCCGACCAGCGCCGCGTAATCCACCCAGAGCCGCAGCACCCGCACCGGGTTGAAGCGCCGTGCCGAGAGGTAACCGGCACGCTGGCGCGCCATGACGAAGCCCGTCATCACCAGCGCCACCCCGGCGTGGAAGGCCACGTAGCCCGCGATCACCCAGACCGTCGCGTCATAGGCGTGGGCCGCGGGCGCCCCCACCCCGCGCATCACCGTCACCGCCGCCGCGATCCAGCCCAGCAGCCCCAGCGCGGCGAGGACCAGCCCCAGCCACGGGGTCCCGCCGCGGCGCAGCTGCACCTCGGCCAGCCGCGGGCCGGCGAGCGTCAGCAGCAGCGCGCCGAGCGCCAGCGCCGGGCCGAGCCGGTCGAGCGCGAGGAACGCGGGCGGCGGCCAGTTCGGCGCCACCGTCCAGAGGAACGCATAGCCGAAGAGCAGCGAGCCGAAGAGCACGCTGTCGGCCAGCAGCAGAAACAGCGAGCCCCACCAGCCCGGCGGGTCGGCGACCTCGGCCGCGGTCGGCAGCATCACCCCGTGCCCTGCGTCCAGCGGGCCGGTGTCGGCGCGCTCGCCCATCCGCCACGCCCAGCGCAGCGCCAACGCCGTGACGACCGGCACGGCCAGCCCGGCCAGCAGCCATTGCTTGAAGACCGGCATCATGAACATGAACCCGGTCACCGCGGCGACGATCAGCGGCTCGATCGTGTTGCCGGGGAACGGCACGATATAGGCCGGCGCCCCGTCGGCGGTCCGCACCGTCAGCGTCTCGCGCCGGCCGCGCAGCGGCTCGCCCAGGTAGCCCTCGCCGCGGGCGATCCGCGCCGGCAGCGTCGGGTCGTCCTCGAGCGGATAGCGGCCGTGCACCGTGGGGATCGAGGCGATGTTGTAGGGCGGCGCCGGCCGCGCGGTCGCCCATTCCAGCGTCCCCGCGCCCCACGGGTTGCGCGGGCCCCGCGCGGCCATCAGCGCGTTCACGGCGACGTCGATGATGACCAGCGCAAAGCCCGCCGCCATGACGAAGCCGCCGATCGAGGCGACCAGGTTGATCCACTCCCACCCGTGGCCGCCCTCGTAGCTGTGGATGCGGCGGCGCTGGCCCAAGAGGCCCGCCCAGTGCAGCGCGAGGAAGGTGACGTGGAAGGCGGGGACGGTCAGCCAGAACGCCGCCTCGCCGGTGCGGAAGAACCGGGTGCGGCCGCTGAACATCGGCAGCCAATAGTAGATCGCGGCGATCATCGGGAAGACGAAGCCGCCGACGAGGACGTAGTGCAGATGCGCCACGATGAACTGGGTGTCGTGCACCTGCCAGTCGAACGGCACCATGGCGACCATCACCCCGGTCAGCCCGCCGATCACGAAGGTGACGAAGAACCCCATCAGCCACAGCATCGGCAGCGACATGGTCGGCCGCCCGCGCCAGAGCGTCCCGATCCAGGCGAAGATCTGCACCCCCGTCGGCACCGCCACCAGCGTCGAGGCGGCCGAGAAGAACGCGAGCCCCATGTGCGGGATGCCGGTGGTGAACATGTGGTGCACCCACAGCCCGAAGCTGAGCACCGCAAGCGACACCGCCGCCGCCACGATCCAGCCGTAGCCGAGCAGATGGGTCCGCGCCATCACAGGCAGGATCGTCGAGATCGCGCCCGCCGCGGGCAGGAAAATGATGTAGACCTCGGGGTGGCCGAAGAGCCAGAAGAGGTGCTGCCACAGCAGCGAGTCGCCCCCCTCGGCCGGCTGGAAGAACGGCAGACCGAAGGCGCGCTCGAGCTCGAGCAGCAGCGAGCCGAGGATCATCGGCGGGAACGCCGTCAGGATCATCACCGCCACGACGAGCATGTACCACGCGAAGATCGGCATCCGGTCGAGCGACATCCCCGCGGCGCGGAAGCGCAGGATGGTCACCACCACCTCGACCGCGGTGGCGATGGCGGAAATCTCGATGAAGGCGATGCCGAGCAGCCAGACGTCCGAGTTGATGCCCGGCGCGTGGATGGCCGAACTCAGCGGCGGATACATGAACCACCCGCTGTCGGGCGCGACCCCGGCCAGCAGCGCCAGCACCATCGTCCCCGAACCGATGAAGTAGCACCAGAAGGCGAACATCCCGATCCGCGGGAAGGCGAGGTCGCGGCTGCCCAGCAGCCCGGGAAGGATGTAGATCGCCAGCGCCTCGAAGAAGGGGATGGCGAACAGGAACATCATGATGGTCCCGTGCATGGTGAAGATCTGGTTGTAGATCTCCGGCCCGACGAAGGCGCTGTCGGGGGTGGCGAGCTGGGCCCGGATCAGCATGGCAAGGATGCCGCCGACCACGAACATCCACGTCGCCGTCATCAGGAACATCCGGCCCAGCCGGGTGTTGCTGGTGGTCTTCAGCCAGCCGCGCAGCCCCGGCTCGTTGTCCCAGACCGGCAGCAGCCGCCGGTGCAGCCTGAGCGCGGTCAGTTCGGGCGCCGGGCCACCGAGGGGGGACGGGTGCGGCGCGGGCTGGCGGGGCTCGGTCACTCGGTCGCTCCTGCAAGGAATTGCTGCCAGCCGGCAGGGTCGTGGGCGATGACGCGGAAGCGGTGGGCGAGGTAGCCGGTGCCGTTGAATTCGGCGCTGACGCCCTTGAACTCGCCCGGGCCGTCGGCCTCGATCCGCAGCACGTTGACGTGGCCGGGGATCGCGTCGAGCTTGCCGGCGAGCCGCGGCACCCAGAAGCTGTGGATGACGTCGGCGGTGGTGATCTCGACATCGACCGGGCGGCCGGCGGGGATGTGCAGCATGTCGCGGGTCTCGCGCCCCGGGGCGTCGGCGTAGCCGAAGCGCCACTCCCACTGGCGGCCCTCGGCGCGCACGGTCACCAGGTCGTCGTGCGGCCGCGGCATCAGCCGCTCGCCCACGACCAGCCCATAGGCGGTGAGCGCGCCCAGCACCACGAGCGAGAAGGTCAGCCCCATGCCGCCGAGCCAGCGCCGCTCGGCTCTTGCAACATCGGCCTGTGCCAGATCGGCCGCGTCGGTGCCGTCCTCGGGGTGGCCCGCGCCGGGGTGGCCGGCGCGGAAAGCCAGCACCAGCAGTACCATCACCAGCGCAAAGATCGCCGCCGCGCCGCCGATCAGCACCCACCACATCGTCGCAATGGATTGCGCCGCAGGCCCCGCCGGTTGCAGGGTAGAGAGCGACCCCTCGCACGCCGCGAGCCCCAGCGGGGCCGCGAGCCACACAGACCGGACGGAAAGGCGCCCCGCGCGATGGCCGAGCAGAAGATCGAGACCCCGAACCCCGAGCTGATCGACCCGATCAGCGCCGACCCCGAGTTCCACGAGACCGAGTCGCGCATCGCCATCCTCGGCCATCCGCTGCACGCCATGTCGGTGTCGTTCCCGATCGCGCTGTCGTTCTGCAACTTCGGCGCCGACGGGCTCTACTGGCTGACCGGCGACGTGTTCTGGGCGCGCGCCGGGGTGTGGTCGGCGGGCACGGCCTTCCTCTTCGGGCTGCTCGCCGGGCTGATCGGCACGGTCGAGCTGCTGCTGGTGCCCGGCATCCGCGCCCGCGCCGCGGCCTGGACGCATTTCGTCATCGCCGTGCTGCTGCTGTCGGTCCTGGGGCTGAACTGGGGCTTCCGGATGCAGGGCTACGAAAGCGCGGTCCTGCCTTACGGCATCATGCTCTCGGCGTTCATCGTCGTGATGGTGTCGGCGACCGGATGGCATGGCGGCAAGCTCGTGTTCGATTATCACCTGGGGACATCCAAGGGCAAATGAACCCCGACCGGGCGGGTCAGCCAGTCCGGCACCGGTACGCCCGACAGATCCGGCTTGGCCAGCACGAAGGTCAGCACGCCGAGGATCGGCACCATGACCAGCACCAGCGGCAGCACCGGCGCGGGCGGGGCGTGCGAGCCCTCGGTCTCGGCCACCTCGACCAGCGTGCCGCCGATCCAGGCGTGGAACGCCACCATCAGCGCCACGCAGACGAGCTTGGCGAACATCCAGAGCGTGAAGGCCTCGCTCAAAAAGATCAGCACCGTCCCGGTGGCGATGGCGATCACCGCCGCCGGGGTGACGAGCAGCGTATAGCTGCGGTGCGTGGCCTGGCGGATGCGGCTGAAGTCGGCCTGCCCGACGGCGTTCTCGTGCCGCGCCATCATCATCGGCAGGGCAAAGAGTCCCGCCGTCCACACCGCGATCATGCTGATGTGGACCGCCTTGAGATAGGGGATGAGGGTCAGAAGCCACGCGCTCATGCGCTGTGCGCCACAGTCATCGCGCGCCAGCCGCGCCGGGCCACGAGCAGGCCGAGCGCCGCATAGGGCAGCCCCGCCGGCACCCACATGATCAGCCCGCCGAGCTGCTGGTCCGAAAGCGCCGTGAACCCCCAGTCGAGCGGCGCGGTGGCGTGGATGGCGTAGAGCCCGCGCGGCGCAAAGGTCAGCAGCGCACCGAGGAAGCCCATCTGCATGTAGGCCCCGAGGATCGAAAGCAGCGCGCTGCCGACCGCCTGGGCGGGGGCGAGCACCGCCCGCCAGAACAGCCAGGCCGAGCCGAGCAGCGTCGCCTGCATCACCCAGTAGACCGCGTGGTTGGCCATCGCCGCGTCATAGGCCGCGGGCACGTGCCAGCCCCACAGCACCAGCGTCGCCAGCACGAACAGCGGCACCGTGGGCAACGGCCGCCGGGCGGGCAGCGCCAGCGCCAGCAGCGGCGCCGCCACCGCGACCAGCAGGATGTGGTGAACCACCCGGGCCGAGAACAGCGCCGCCGACAGCGCGCAGAGCGGCGAGACGAAGGCCAGCACCAGCACGCCGACCGCCGCGAGCCCCACCGCCGAGCGTCGCAGCGCGACCGCGGCCCCCGCGAGCGCGGCCAGCAGCACCGGGTCGAGGTTCCAGCGCTGCCAGATCTCGGCCGGCAGCGGCGGGGCGCCGCAGTAAATCCCGCTCAGATCAAGGGACAGCATGGGACATCCGCCATTCGGGTTGCGCTTCGGGCCAGCATGGGTCGGCAGGCCCCGGCGCACAACCCCCGGTTCCGCCGCGTTGCGGTTTGATGCGCTCGGGCCGGGGCGGTGAGGCCGCCCTATCCTGCCAGCGCCCTACCCCGCCAGCGCCCGCAGCGCCCGGGCGCGCGCCGGGGGGATCGCGTTGATCTCGACCCCGGTGAAGACGTGCATCGTGCCGAGCTGGCGGTCCATCACCGCGTGGTCGCTGACCCAGCCGCCCATCATCAGATAGGTGCGCAGCAGCGGCGGCATTGCCGCCATCGCCCGGCGCGGGTCGGGCCGGCCGATGAGGCGGGCGAAGCGGAAGACCTCGGGCGCCTTGACCCGCGGCAGCCAGCGGCGCGGCGCCACATGACGGTCGCGCAGCATGGCGAAGGCGTCGCGGTGGCGGGCGGTGTCGGTGCCCAGAAACGACGAGCAGCCGAAGAGCAGCTCGGCCCCCGTCGCCGCGACGTGGTCGGCCAGCGCCGCCCATGCGGCACGCAGGATGTCGGGATCGGAATGGGCGGGATGGACGCAGAACCGTCCCAGCTCGACCATTGGCGCAGGAAAGTCCCGCAACCCGCCCAGATCATAGTGCTGGGCCGAATAGCTGCGCTCGATCTCGGCCCCGGAGGAAAGGTCCATGAGCCGGAAACAGGCGACCAGCTGGCCGCTGCGCCCGTCCTCGATCAGCACGTGGGTGCAGAGCGCGTCATGCGCATCGGCGTCCCGCGGTGCCGCCTCGGCCGCAGGCTCGGCGCCGTCGCCCGCGCGCTGGGGGCCGAGAAAGCAAAGCCAGCGCAGACGCTGCGCGGCGCTCAGGTCGTCCTCGGTCGTGGCCGGGCGCACCCGCCAGCGCCCCTTCCGCATCTCGCGCATCACGCCCCCTTGCCCGCCGACCGGGCCATCCGCCGTGCCCGGCGATCCCGGTGGGCCGGCGATGCCCGCCCGCCTTGCCCGGCGCCAAACTCGCCCTACCTTGTAAATCTAACGCAACATCGGATGCACCATGAGCGAAAAGATCACCCGCAGCGACGCCGAGTGGCGGGCGCTGCTCGACCCCGAGACCTATCGCGTGACCCGACAGGCGGGGACCGAGCGGCCGTTCTCGCACGAGGGGTTTCCGAAGGGACCGGGCCACTATGTCTGCGCCTGCTGCGGCGCGCGGCTCTTCGACGGCGACCAGAAGTTCGAAAGCCATTGCGGCTGGCCCAGCTTTTCCCGCGCCGGCGGCGCGATCGGCGAGACGGTGGACCGCAGCCACGGCATGATTCGGACCGAGGTGACGTGCGAGCGCTGTGACGCGCATCTGGGCCACGTCTTTCCTGACGGCCCGCCGCCGACCGGCCTGCGCTACTGCATCAACGGGGTCGCCATCCGCTTCGTGCCGGACGCCGCCTGACGCGCGCCCCGACCGTGCCGGCCGAATCAGTTGCCGAACATCTGCCCCGGATTGAACCGGCCGATCCGCGCAAAGAGCTGCCGCAGCACCGAGGCCGAGGACACCCCGGTGTCGGTCACGCGCTGCGACAGCACCACGATCCGCCCCTGCTCGAGCCCGAAGCGCTGCACGTTGGTGACGGTGCCGGCCGGGTCGAAGCTGATCGCCACGACGTGACGCTCGATCTCGCGCGGGGGGTTGAGGCCATACCGCTCCCACCGCGAGCCGACGTAGTACCAGTCGGAGCCGGTCAGCAGCCCCTGCGCCCCCGGACGGCCGATCAGCCCCTCGAGCTCCGCCTGGCTGGTCTGGCCGACGACGACCATCGCCAGCTCGTCGTCGGTGGGGACATAGCCGTGGTTGCGGTACATCCGGGTGCAGCCCGCGGTGGCCGCCGCCAGCGGCAGCGCAAGGGTCAGGGCGATCAGACGCCGCCGGGTCGTTGCCATCGGATACCTTCCGCCCACTGGTTCAAGCCGCGTCCTGTCGCGCCCAGTCGCGCCCTCGCGCCGCGGGCGGTTGACGCCGCCGGACCCGCTTAGCAAACTCGGACCGGGCGCTCAAGAATGTCGGTGACACGGCAGCTTGCCGGTCCCCCACCCCTTGCCGGAAACGAGCCTGATGACCGCTGCCCCCTTCTCCCAGCCGCTGCGCGTGACGCAGCTGAACCCCCGCCGCCCGAACCCCGTCACGGTCGCCCCCGACGAGGCCGCCCGCGCCCGGATCGCCGCGGCGCTGGGGCTCTCGCGCCTGCCCGCCGCGCGGCTCGAGGCGACGATCGCCGCCACCGGGCAGGAGGCCTGGACGCTGACCGGGCGGTTGACCGCGCGGGTGGTGCAGCCCTGCGTTGTGACCCTCGCCCCGGTCGAGACCGCCATCGACGAGCCGGTGCGCCGCGTCTGGTCCCCCTATGCCGACAGCGGCGGCGACCTGCCCGAGGGGGCCGAGATCGAGATGCCCGACGACGAGGTCGAGCCCTTGGGCAGCGTGATCGACCCCGGCGCGGTGCTGGTCGAGGCGCTGGCGCTGGCGCTGCCGCTCTATCCGCGCGCCCCCGGCGCGGCGCTCGAGGCACCCGGAGAGGCCGGCGCCGACGCCGACGACGACCCCGGACGGCGGCCCTTCGCGGGCCTTGCCGCGCTGCTCGGGCGGCGCGACGATCCGCCGGGCGACGGCGGCTGACCCGTCGCCCCGGCGCGCGCCGATTGCCCCTTGGGCCTTGCGGCGCGCAGTTTTGTGACGTATCTGCCCGGTTCGATCCGAAACACGAACGGGCCGGGACAACAATCGCCCAGCCCCCTGCACTCGAAGGTTGTCCCATGGCCGTCCCCCAGAACCGAGTTACCCGGTCCCGCCGCAATATGCGCCGCTCGCATGACGCGCTGGTTGCCGGGAACCCCAACGAATGCCCGAACTGCGGCGAGCTGAAGCGTCCGCACCACGTCTGCCCGTCCTGCGGCCACTACGCCGACCGCGAAGTCGTGGCGCAAGCGAACGACATCGACCTGGACGACGACGCGGCCTGATCCGGCTGACGGCGCACAGGGATGCCGACGGCGTTTTCCCCTTCCGACGCGGCCCCGGTCGCGCCCCAGGCGGCTGCCGGCAACGGCAGCGCGGTGGTGATTTCCGTTGACGCGATGGGCGGGGACCGCGGTCCCGCCGCCGTCGTGGCCGGAATCGAGAAGAGCGCCGACAAGAACCCCGAGATCCGCTTCATCGTCCACGGCCCCGAGGCCGAGCTGCGCCGCCTGATCGGCAAGCGCCGCGAGATCGCCGCGCGCTGCGACATCCGCGACGCGCCCGGCGTCGTGACCATGCACGACAAGCCGAGCCAGGTGATCCGGTCGGCACAGGGCACCTCGATGTGGTCGGCGATCGAATCGGTCCGCCAGGGCGAGGCGACGGTCGCCGTCTCATGCGGCAACACCGGGGCGCTGATGGCGATGTCGATGCTGCGGCTGCGCAAGCTGCCCGGCGTGGCGCGCCCGGCGATCGCCATCCTCTGGCCCTCGCGCAACCCCTCGGGGTTCAACGTTGTGCTGGATGTGGGCGCCGACATCCGCGCCGATTCGACCGACCTGCTGCAATACGCGATGATGGGCGCCTCCTACGCCCGCAACGGCCTCGGGCTCGAGCGGCCGCGCGTCGGGCTGCTCAACGTCGGGACGGAAGAGCACAAGGGCCGGTCAGAGCTGAAGGAGGCGCAGGAGCTGATCGCCGCGGCGGCAGATTCGGCGCGCTTCGACTATGTCGGCTTCGTCGAGGGCGGCGACCTGATGGGTGACCGCGTGGATGTGATCGTCACCGACGGATTTACCGGGAATATCGCGTTGAAGACTGGCGAGGGCACGGCCAAGCTGGTCGGCGATTTCCTCAAGGACGCCTTCGCCAACTCGATCATGTCCAAGTTTGCCGCCCTGCTCGCGATGACCTCGCTCAAGCGCCTGCAAAAGCGCATCGACCCGCGCCGGGTGAACGGCGGCGTGTTCCTTGGACTCAACGGCACCGTGGTCAAGTCGCACGGCTCGGCCGACGCGACGGGCGTCTCGGCGGCGATCAAGCTGGCGTTCCAGCTCGCCAAGTCGGGGTTCCAGGACCGGCTCGCCGCCCGCGTGGCCCAAGCCGCCGAGCAGGCCGCCACTGCCGCCACTGCCGCCGCGCCCACGCCGGGCCCGTCCGGGGACAACGGCTGATGCGCCGCGCGGTCGTCCGGGGCACCGGCCATTACCTGCCCGCCCGCGTGGTCGAGAACAGCCATTTCGAGGCGACGCTCGACACCAGCGACGCCTGGATCCGCGAGCGCACCGGGATCGAGCGGCGCCATTTCGCGGCCGAGGGCGAGTTCACCTCGGACCTCGCCACCGCCGCGGCCCGCGCGGCGCTGGATCGCGCCGGGATGGCTGCCGACGACATCGACGCGATCGTCGTGGCGACTTCGACCCCCGACCTGACCTTTCCGGCGGTCGCCACGATGGTGCAGGCCGGGCTCGGGATGACCCGCGGCTTTGCCTATGACGTGCAGGCCGTCTGCGCGGGCTTCGTCTTCGCCATGGCCAACGCCGACGGGCTGATCCGCTCGGGCCAGGCCGACCGGGTGCTGGTGATCGGGGCCGAGACGTTCAGCCGGATCATGGACTGGACCGACCGCGGCACCTGCGTCCTCTTCGGCGACGGCGCGGGGGCCGTGATCCTCGAGGCGGTCGAGGGCGAGGGCACCACCGCCGACCGCGGTGTGCTGTCCACCGACCTCAACAGCGACGGCACGCTGCGCGACCTGCTGTATGTGGACGGCGGGGTCAGCCGCACCGGCACCGCGGGCTGCCTCAGGATGCAGGGCAACCTCGTCTTCCGCCACGCGGTCGAGAAGCTCGCCAAGACCGCCCATCAGGCGCTCGACAAGGCCGGCCTCACGCCCGCGGATGTTGACTGGCTGGTGCCGCACCAGGCCAACCTCCGGATCATCGGCGCGACCGCGCAGAAGATGCAGCTGCCGATGGACAAGGTGGTCCTGACGGTGGCCGACCACGGCAACACCTCGGCCGCCTCGATCCCGCTCGCGCTGTCGGTCGCCGACGGCGAGGGGCGCTTCGCCGAGGGCGACGTGCTGGTGCTCGAGGCGATCGGCGGCGGGATGAGCTGGGGCAGCGTCCTCCTGCGCTGGTGACGCCGGCGCCGGTCGGCCTCACGGGCTGACCACGCGCTCCCGAGACCGCCCCGCACAGGCGTCGCCCGCGTGCTACCCCCTCCTGCGAAGCCGCGCCGCTCCCGTCGCCCACACCCGCGACCGAGCCCCGCTTGCTTGCAGGACAAAGGCACGCGCCCCCCTCCCCCCTCTCCCTTGCGCAAATATCCTGGGGTGAGGCGCGGCACGCGCCGAGGGGCAACGCCCCTCCTGTCCCCCCTTCCCCCCCGCAGCCCGCGCGGCTAATCAGGCGCCATGCTCAAGACCCGCATCATTCCCTGCCTCGACGTCGCCGACGGGCGCGTGGTCAAGGGCGTCAACTTCGTCGACCTGATCGACGCGGGCGACCCGGTGGCGGCGGCCGCCGCCTATGACGCGGCGGGCGCCGACGAGCTGTGCTTCCTCGACATCCACGCCACGCACGAAAATCGCGGCACGATGTACGACCTCGTGACACGCACCGCCGAGCAGTGCTTCATCCCGCTGACCGTGGGCGGCGGGGTGCGGACCCCGCAGGACGTGCGCGACCTGCTGCTCGCGGGGGCCGACAAGGTCTCGTTCAACTCGGCCGCCGTCGCCGACCCCACGGTGATCGCCGCCGCCGCCGACCGCTTCGGCAGCCAGTGCATCGTCTGCGCCATCGACGCCAAAACCGTCGCCCCCGGCCGGTGGGAGATCTTCACCCACGGCGGCCGCAAGCCGACCGGCATCGACGCCGTGGGCTTCGCCCGGACCGTGGCCGCCCAGGGCGCGGGCGAGATCCTGCTCACCTCGATGGACCGCGACGGGACCAAGGCGGGCTTCAACATTCCTCTGACCCGCGCCATCGCCGACGCGGTCGACATCCCGGTGATCGCCTCGGGCGGGGTCGGCACGCTCGATCACTTCGTCGAGGGCGTGACCGAGGGCCACGCGAGCGCCGTCCTCGCCGCTTCGATCTTCCACTTCGGCACCTTCACCGTCGGCGAGGCCAAGGCCCACATGGCGGCCGCCGGCATCCCCGTCCGCCTGAGCTGAGGCCCGCCGATGACCGACACGCTGACCCGCCTCGCCGCCACCATCGACGCCCGCCGCGGCGCCGACCCCGCGTCGAGCTGGACAGCGCAGCTGCTGGCCAAAGGCCCCGAGAAATGCGCCGAGAAGTTCGGCGAGGAGGCCGTCGAGGCGATCATCGAGGCGGTCCGCGGCGACCGCGCCCGCCTCACGTCCGAGGCCGCCGACGTCCTCTATCACCTGCTCGTCATGCTGAGTGCGCGCGAGGTGCCGCTGGCCGACGTGCTGGCCGAACTCGACCGCCGCGAGGGCCGCTCGGGCGTCGAGGAGAAGGCCGCGCGCCCGCGCTGACGCGCGTGTGACAGCCCCATGACACCCGCGCCGCGACGGGCTAACACGGTCCGACACCGACGAGGGGCCGGCCCATGAACCTGCTGCAGGACTTCACCGATCCGATGACCTCGGTGCCTCTGGGCGTCGCGGTGCTGCGGCTCGTCACCGCGATGCTGCTCGGCGGCATCATCGGGTGGGAGCGCGAGGTGAACGCCCGCGCCGCCGGGCTGCGTACCCATATGCTGATCGCGCTCGCCGCCGCCGTCTTCGCGCTGGTGGCGATGGAGCTGACGAGCTTCGAGGGCGCCCCCGGCACCCAGCTCAACACCGATCCCCTGCGCCTGATCGAGGCGGTGACGTCGGGCGTGGCGTTCCTCGCCGCCGGGTCGATCGTCATCAACGGGGCGAACGTGCGGGGGGTGACGACGGGGGCCTCGATGTGGCTCTGCGGGGCGATCGGGCTCTGCTGCGGGGTGGGCGACATCAAGCTGGCGGTGCTGGTCACGGTGCTGGCAATGGTCGTGCTGTGGCTGATCCACCATCTGGTGAGCCCGGTGGCCGAGCGGATGCAGGACGACACCCGCGCGGACGACTAGAGCCCGGGCGCGCCCGACCGCCGGAACAGCCACCCCGGCGCCGGCCCGGGCCGCGCGGCGGACGAGAGGCTGCGCGCCTCGACCCGCGCGAAGCCGCATTTCTCGAGCACCCGGGCCGAGGCGGGGTTGTCGGCAAAGACCTCGGCCGTCAGCCCCGCCGGCGCGTGGCGGGCGACCATCTCGGCGGCAAAGGCGCCCACGATTTCGGTGGCAAGCCCCTGCCCGGCGGCCTCGGGGGCGAGGAAGTAGTAGACGGGCGGCGCGGCGCCCGCGCCGATCCCGATCGAGCCGATCACCCGCCCGTCGCGCTCGATCGCCGCCCGGAAGGGCGGCATCTGCGCGCCGGGCGGAAACATCGCGTCGAACGCCGCCCGCCCCATGTCCGGGGCAAAGACGAACAGCATCCGCGCCACTTCGGGGCGGGTGGCGATGGCGTAAAGCGTGGCCAGGTCCGCCGCCGCGACGCTGCGGATCAGCGTGCGCGGCGTGACGAGCCGGAAGGAGTCAGCCAACCGGCACCACCTTGATCGCCCCACCCGACGCCGACAGCGCGATCCGCCCCTGCGCGAGGCGCAGCGCGTCGTTGCCGAACACCTCGGCCCGCCAGCCGGTCAGCGCCGGCAGGTCGCGCCCGCCCGAGGCGATGGCGTCCAGCTCGGCCGAGGACGCGATCAGCCGCGGCGCGACCCCCTCGGCGTCGGCCTTGGCCTTGAGCAGCACCCTGAGCAGCTCGGACAGCGCGCCGTTGCCCTGCCGCCCCGGCTCGTCGGGGGCGGGCTTCGGCAGGTCGGTCGCCTCGACCCCCGCCTTGACCGCGGCAAGGATTCCCTGCGCGATCTCGCCCCGCCGCGCCTCGCGCAGCAGAAGCCGTGACTTGGACAGGTCGTCGTCGGTCAGGGGCTTGGTCGAGGCGAGCTCGATCAGCGCGTCGTCCTTGAACACCCGCGAGCGCGGCACGTCGCGGGACTGGGCGTAGCTCTCGCGGAACTTCGCCAGCTCGCGCACCACGGCCAGGAACCGCGGCGAGCCCGAGCGTGTCCGCACCCGCTCCCACGCCTCGTCGGGGCGCACGATGTAGGTCTCGGGATCGACCAGCACCGCGGCTTCCTCGGCCACCCAGGGGGCGCGGCCGGTCTTGTCGAGCTGCGCGCGCAGGTATTCGTAGATCGCCCGCAGATGGGTCACGTCGGCCAGCGCGTAATCCGCCTGCGCCGCGGTCAGCGGCCGGCGCGACCAGTCGGTGAAGCGCGAGGACTTGTCGAGCGGCGCCTTGGCGATGCGCTTGACCAGCGTCTCGTAGCCCGCCTGCTCGCCGAAGCCGCAGACCATCGCCGCGACCTGGGTGTCGAACAGCGGCGTCGGGAACACGCCCGCGTCGTGGAAGAATATCTCGAGGTCCTGGCGCGCGGCGTGGAAGACCTTCACCGTCGCCTCGTGGCGGAAGAGGTCGTAGAGCGGCTCGAGCGACAGCCCCTCGGCGAGCGGGTCGATCAGCACCGCCTCGCCCCCCGGCGCCTTCGGCCCCGAGGCCGGCGGCAGCGCCATCTGCACGAGGCAGAGCTTGGAGTAATAGGTGCGCTCGCGCAGGAACTCGGTGTCGAGCGTGACGTAGGGCTGGGACTTGGCCCGCGCGCAGATGTCGGCGAGCTCTTCGGTGGTGGTGATGATGCGCGGTTCGGCGGCCATCGTGGTCCTCTGGCTGGCGGGTCATCCGCCACATGGGGGGTGGCGGGCAGGCGTCGGGGCCGCGCGGCCCGCCATGCCTGGCGGAGCGGCCCCTCGGCCCGGCCCCGCGCACCGCGGGTGGGGCACAGGCACCGGCGCGGCAGGGGCCTGTCCGGCCGGACTGCGCGGGCCTCTGCCCAGCGGGGAAAGTATGTGGTCGGGGCGAGAGGATTTGAACCTCCGGCCTACGGTACCCAAAACCGTCGCGCTACCAGGCTGCGCCACGCCCCGGACCGCCGGTCTCTTATCCCGCAATGCGGCGGGGCGAAAGACGAAACCGCGCAGGCTGAGCGGCGGGACGGGGGGTCAGCGGCACGGGGCGGCGGCCCCGGCCTGCGGCACCGCCGGGTGGGTCAGCACCGCACCGGGCGCGAGGCCGAGGCGCGCCGCCTCGCCGCCGCCGAGTTCGAGCACGAGCAGCCGGTCGGGGTCGGGATCGCCGGGGGCGGCGCCGGAAATGGGGGTCAGGTCCCGCGGCGTGGCCTGCGGGTGGACGTGGCGCAGACGCCCGGCGGCGTCGAAGAACAGCATGTCCAGCGGGATCAGCGTGTCCTTCATCCAGAAGCTCGCCGGCCGCGGGGTCTCATAGACGAAGAGCATCCCGTGACCTGGGGGCAGCGTCCGGCGGCCCATCAGCCCCTGCGCCCGCTCGGCGGCGTCGTCAGCGATCTCGACGGTAACCGGGATGGCGCGGCCTTCGGCGGTGGTGAGAAGCGCCGTGCCCGGCGAGCAGGACGCGGCATTCGCCGCCGCAGGATCGATCAGCAGCAAAGCAACCGCTGCCGAAGCCATCAGACCCCGCGCAGGCGCAGCGGCGCGGCCCATCATCCAGCCGCAGCCAGCGTGGCGACGAGCGAGGGTGAAACCGATGCAGAAAGAGAGGCAGCAAACCCCGGGCCGAACAGGCGGCCGGGTGCAAAGCCCGGGCCATGATCACAGGACGCCTTGCCGTTGCTTCCATTGCTGCCAGTCGCAGGTGCGCTGCCGTTTCCACCCGGCTCCAAGATCGCGATGGCGCGGTCCCATGCGAGGATCTGAGCGGCGATTGCCCCGCGCGGACCGGGCACTATCCGCAGGCCCACAGCCTCACCCGGCACGAGGTCGGCAAATCCCCAATGCCGCAGCACCTCGATGTGGAGGAAGACGTCGCCGCGCTGCCCAAAGACGTTTGCAAAGCCGAATCCCTTGGCCTTGTCGAACCACTTCACCCGCGCCGGCAATAACGGCAGTTGGTCCAGCTGGTGGGGGGGCAGCATGGCCAGATCGGCAATCGGTGCCTGCCCATCCGATGGGGGCGGCTGGATCGAGAGCACCTCGGTGGCCTGACGCCCCCTAGCCGTACTCATCGCGCGCACGACCACCATCGCGGCCTCGGCGACCGAGCTTTGACCAAAGTTCCGCAGGACATTGGCATGTATCAGCACGTCGGCGCCTCCGGCCGAATCGGCAAGAAACCCGAAGCCCTTGATCGGATCGAACCACTTGATCGGTCCCTGTACGACCACCAAAGCCTGGGTCGAATCTGCGTCCATCGTCGTCCCTTCGCTCTCCTCAGAGATGCAAACCAGAATAATCCTGCGCCGGATTGCAAATACTGCAGGATACCTGACCTAACGTCAACTCGCCTGTCCAGACTTCACGCAAAAGTACGTTCAGTCGAGGTGGAGAGTTCCTTTGCCCGGCAAATTCGCCTTAGGGTTGCAAGCGGGTCACATCCCATTCGGCGTGAACGGAGCGTCTCGCCCAACGGAAGCGGTCGTGCAAGCGGAACGCCCCGTCAGCCCAGAACTCGATCTCGAGCGGGGTGATCCGGAACCCGCCCCAGAACGGCGGACGGGCCGGGTTCACCCCGTGCCGCAGCCCCTGGCGAGCGACCTCGGCCATCAGCGTGGCGCGGCTGTCGAGCGGCTGGCTCTGCCGGCTCGCCCAGGCACCGATCCGCGATTGCAGCGCCCGGCTGGCGTAGTAGGCGTCGGCCTGCGGCCCTTCCTCGCGGGTCACGGTGCCGCGGGCGCGCACCTGCCGGCGCAGCGATTTCCAGTGCATCACGAAGGCCGCGTTGCCCGTCGCGGCGATCTGGCGGCCCTTGGCGCTGTCGTAGTTGGTGTAGAACACGAACCCACCCGCGGGCCCCGTCTCGATGTCCTTGAGCAGCACCATCCGCGCGTCCGGCATCCCGTCCGCATCCACCGTCGCCAGCGCCATCGCGTTGGGATCGTTGATCTCGGTCGCCGCTGCCTCGTCCAGCCACGCCCGGGCGATGGCGAACGGGTCGTCCCCGGCAAAAATTCCGTTGCGGTCGCTCATCTTGACGCCCTCACGGGTTTGGCATAATCCTCGCGTGAGTTGAGAGCGCGGGGAATGACTCATGTCAAGCGAGCGGACTGCGGGCGGGCTGATGGCAGGCCGGCGCGGCCTCATCATGGGGCTGGCGAACGACAAATCCATCGCCTGGGGCATCGCCCGCGCGCTGGCTGACCAGGGGGCGGAACTCGCCTTCTCGTACCAGGGCGAGGCGCTGAAGAAGCGGGTGGCACCCCTCGCCCAGCAGCTCGGGTCCGACATCGTGCTGCCCTGCGACGTGGCCGACATGGCCTCGGTCGATGCGCTGTTCGCCGAACTGGGTGAGCGCTGGGGCAAGCTCGACTTCCTCGTCCACGCCATCGTCTTCTCGGACAAGGAGGAGCTGCGCGGCCGCTACGTCGACACCAGCCGCGACAACTTCCTGATGACGATGGACATCTCCGTCTATTCATTCACCGCCGTGGCGCAGCGCGCCGCCGCGATGATGCCCGAGGGCGGCAGCCTTCTGACGCTGACCTACTACGGCGCCGAGCGGGTCATGCCGCATTACAACGTGATGGGCGTCGCCAAGGCCGCGCTCGAGGCGTCGGTGCGCTATCTCGCCGAGGACCTCGGCAAGGACGGCATCCGAGTCAACGCCATCTCGGCCGGGCCCATCAAGACGCTCGCCGCCTCGGGGATCGGCGATTTCCGCTACATCATGCGCTGGAACGAGCTGAACTCGCCCCTGCGCCGCAACGTGACCACCGAGGACGTGGGCAAGTCCGCGCTCTATCTGCTGTCGGACCTCGGCTCGGGCGTCACGGGTGAGACGCATCACGTCGACGCGGGCTATCACGTCGTCGGCATGAAGGCCGTGGACGCCCCCGACATCGACGCCACCGCCAACCGCAAGGCGGCCGAGTAACCCGCCTTGGCCGGCTCGGCCTTCGAGGCGCTGGCCCTCGACGGGGTCACCCTGCCGCAGCTGGCGCTGTTCGTCAGCACGCTGGCGGTGGCGATCCTGTCGCCCGGACCGGCGATCATCGCGGCCAGCCGATCGGCGGCGGCGCGCGGGCGGCAGGCGTCGATGCCCTATGCGCTGGGGCTCGCCACGGGCGCCTCGCTCTGGTGTCTCTTCGCGCTCTTCGGGCTGACGGTGCTGTTCCGTGCCATGCCGCAGCTCTTCGTGGCGATGAAGCTTGCGGGCGGCGTCTACCTGATCTGGATCGCGGTGCAGATGTGGCGCCACGCGGCCGATCCGCTGGCGATGGGCGGCGAGACGGTGAGCGGCCCCGGCTTCTGGCAGGGGATCGCGCTCAACCTCTCGAACCCCAAGCCGGCGCTCTTCTACGCCAGCGTCATCATGTCGATCTTTCCCGCCCTGCACGGGGCGGCGCCGGCGGTGATCTATCTCGTCGCGCTGTCGGTCGAGCTGAGTTTCTACGTCGCGGTGACCACGCTCATGGCCACGGGGCCGGTGCGGCGGCGATATATCGCGGCCAAGCCGTGGATCGACCGCATTGCGGGGGGGCTGATTGGTGCGCTAGGGGTGTCGCTGATCCTGCGTCACTAGACGCCCCCGCTTCTGCCCCCGCCCCCGACCCCGCCCCCGAGGAGACCATGGCCCGCACCCCCGCCACCGACCGCCTGCCGCACGAGCGCGGCTTTCACGTCAGCTGGGACCAGCTGCACCGCGATGCCCGCGCGCTGGCCTGGCGGTTGCAGGACAAGGCCCCGGCGGGGGGCGGCGAATGGCGCGCCGTGGTGGCGATCACCCGCGGCGGCATGGTGCCGGCGATGATCGTCGCGCGCGAACTCGACATCCGCACGATCGACACGATCTCGATCAAGTCCTACAAGGGCGACGGCGCCAAGGGCGTGCAGGGCGAGCTTCAGGTGCTCAAGTCCCCCGACGCGGGCATGATGGGCGACGGCGAGGGCGTGCTGGTCGTCGATGACCTCGTGGACAGCGGCCGCACGCTTGAGCTGGTGCGGCAGATGTATCCCAAGGCGCATTTCGCCACCGTCTACGCCAAGCCCAAGGGCCAGCCGATGGTCGAGACCTACATCACCGAGGTCAGCCAGGACACCTGGATCTTCTTCCCGTGGGACATGGCGCTGCAGTATGTCGAGCCCTATCGCGGCACCGACTGACGCCGCGCGCGCCTTGGTCCGCCACCTGCCCCACGACGACGGTCTGCTGCATCGACTGTTCGAGCTGAGCCTCGGCGCCAAGGCGGTGTTCGCGGCCATCGAGGCGATGGCGGGCGCAGCGCTGATCTTCGTCCCGAACGCGGCGCTGCATCGCGGGATGATCTGGCTGACCCATGCCGAGCTGATCGAGGATCCCTCGGACCCGCTGGTGCGCCGCATCCTCGCCGCGGCGAGCCACATCGACCCGGGCAGCCAGCAGTTCTATGCACTCTACCTGCTCACGCATGGGCTGGTGAAGCTGGCGGTGGTGACGCTGCTCGCGCGCGGGGTGGCCTTTGCCTATCCGCTGGCGCTCGCCGTGTTCGGCGGGTTCGTGGTCTACCAGATGCATCGCTGGCAGATCAGCGGCTCGCCCGCGATGCTGGCGCTGTCGGCGCTGGACGCGGTGGTGATCGCGCTGACCTGGCGCGAGTGGCGGCTGGCCGGCGCCGGCAAGCTGCGGCATCGGTCCGGCCGGGCCTGACGGCGGGCCGCCATGCGAACGGCCGCCGGGCGAGCGGCGGCCGTCATGATCGTCTCGAAGTGGGCTCAGGCGGTCGCCTTGCCCGTATCCGGCGTCTTCACCGACTTGTCGGTGCCGGGAATGTCGTCTTCCTGCTTGCCGTCCTGATGGGCCTGGTTCTTGCCCATGATGCGCTTGTTACGCTCGGCCTCGTCGGGGGTGACGTGCTCGACGGGGTTATAGACGGCCGGGTTGTGCTTCATGCTCATGGCATCGCTCCGTTTGAATGGGGCGCGACGGGGCCTCACGGGCCACGAACGTCGCTGATGCCGGGTCAACCGCCCCGGGACCGCCACGGTTCCGACCGGAACCCGACCGCCGGATGATCGGTTCTACCTCGGCAGGATGCCATTCCCGAGGGAGAGATCCGATGACCAAGGACATTCGCAGCCACGAGCTGGTCGAGGGCACCGACGAGGACGAGGCCGGCAAGATGAAGCAGCAGATGCGCATCGAGGAGGCGCAGCGCCTGCGTCGCCAGAACCAGGCCGCCGCCGCCAAGGCACCGAAGCCCGAGTGAGCCCGGGCCGCGGCCCCTCAGTTCCCCCGCACGAACCGCGCCGCCCCTTCGGCGGCCCGGATCATCGCCTTGGACTTGTGCACGCACTCCATGAACTCGGCTTCGGGGTCGCTGTCGTAGACGACCCCACCTCCGGCCTGCACATACAAAGTCTCGTCCTTGACCACCCCGGTCCGCAGCGCGATGCACATGTCCATCTCGCCGTTCGCCGCGAAATAGCCGATTGCGCCGCCGTAGATGCCGCGCTTTTCAGGCTCGAGTTGGTCGATGATCTCCATCGCCCGGACCTTGGGCGCGCCCGAGACGGTGCCCGCCGGCAGCCCCGCGAGCAGCGCCGACAGCGCGTCCTCGCCCTCGTTCAGCTCGCCCACCACGTTCGAGACGATGTGCATGACGTGGGAATAGCGCTCGATGATGAACTCTTCGGTCGGACGCACCGTGCCGATGCGCGCCACCCGGCCCACGTCGTTCCGGCCCAGATCGAGCAGCATCAGGTGCTCGGCCAACTCCTTTTCGTCGGCGAGCAGGCTCGCCTCGTTGGCGCGGTCCTCTTCCGGCGTCGCCCCACGCGGGCGGGTGCCGGCGATAGGGCGGATGGTCACCTCGCCGTCGCGGACCCGCACGAGGATCTCAGGCGACGCACCGACGATCTGGAACCCCCCCATGTTGAGGAAGAACATGAACGGCGAGGGGTTGGTGCGCCGGAGCGAGCGGTAGAGCGCGAAGGGCGGCAGCGGAAAGTCGATGGCCCAGCGCTGCGAGGGCACCACCTGGAAGATGTCGCCGGCGCGGATGTAGTCCTTGGCGGCCTCGACCGCGGCGACATAGCCCGCGCGGGAGAAGTTCGAGCGCGGCTCGCCCACCGCGCCCCCCTGCCCCAGTGCGCGCGGCTCAGCGGGCTGGCGGTCGAGCGAGCGCAGCGCCTCCATCACACGCTCGGCAGCCTGGGCATAGGCGGCCCGTGCCGGCACCGCAGGGTCGTGCCAGGCCGGCGCGCAGAGCGTCACCTCGCCCTTCACCCCGTCCAGCACCGCGACCACCGAGGGCCGCATCAGCATCGCATCCGGCACCCCCAGCGGGTCCGGGTTCACGTCCGGCAGATGCTCGACCAGCCGGATCATGTCATAGCCGAGATAGCCGAAGAGCCCCGCCGCGACCGGCGGGATGCCCTCGGGCATCTCGATCCGGCTTTCCGCGATCAACGCGCGCAGGCTCTCGAGCGGCGGGCGCGGATCGTCCTCGAAGCTTTCGGCATAGCGGGCCTGCCGGTTGATCCGGGCGCGCCCGTCGCGGCAGTCCCACACGAGGTCCGGCTTCATCCCCACGATGGAATAGCGCCCCCGCACCTCGCCGCCGGTCACGCTTTCCAGCATGAAGGACAGCGGCTGCGCCTCGGCCAGCTTGAGCATCAGGCTCACCGGCGTGTCGAGATCGGCGGCCAGCCGGATCGTCACCAGCTGGTTCTGCCCCGCCGCCCAGCCCTGCGCGAAGGCGTCGAAATCCGGCGCGAGGTCCATCACTGGATCCGGGCGTTGGCCGCGGCGATGGCGGGCGTGTTGATCGTCACCCCCAGCGTCGTCTGCAGCGCGCGGGCATAGGCCTCGAACACGTCGCCCTGCAGCGACTCGCCCAGCCGGCGCGAGACGCCGTCGAGCACCGGCGCGGCCTCGACCGTCCCGAGGTCGGCCGGGTGCACCGCGTCGAGCCGGATCACGAACACCCGCCCGTCGGCCTCGACCACGCCGGTGTCGCCCGGCGCCTTGAGGCGAAAGGCGGCGGCGGTCACATCGCCCGGCACGCCCTCGATCCCGGTGTCGCGCTCGACCGCGGGGGCCGGGGTCAGGGTCACCGGCAGGCCCGGCGCAGCGGCGCCGTCGGCGGCGGGCGCCATGCTCAGCTGCATCTCTTCCTCTTGCGCGAGCGCCTTGAGCTGGCGCCGCGTCTCGGCCGCGGTCCAGTCGTCGAGCACCGCGGTGCGGACCTCGGCAAACGGCCGCAGCGTCGGCGGTACCACCGCGTCGAGCCGCAGCGCGAACACGCCGCCATCATCGAGCGGGTAGATCTGCGGGAAATCCTTGTCGGTGAGCTGCGCGGCGCGCTCGCGGAAGCTCTGATAGGCAGCGATCCCGCCCGCCGGGGTGTCGGCGGAAAAGTCGATGCTCCCCACCTCCATCGGCGTGTCCTTGGCCAGATCCTCGAGCGTCGCCCCCCCGGCGATCAGGTCCTCGAGCTGCGCGGCCTGATCCTCGATCAGCCGCTTGGCGCGGTCGGCCGCGGCCTCGGCGCGCAGGTCGGCCTGGGCCTGCTCGAAGGGGATATTCACCGGCTCGAGGATGGCGTTCATCGAGATCAGCGCCGGGCCGAGCGCCGTCTCGACCGGGCCCACCACGCCCGGCTGGTCGAGCGCGAAGACCGCCGGCCCGGCGGCGCCCAGCGCCGCCTCGGTCATCTCGCCCAGGTCGATGTCCGAGAGCTGCAGGCCGCGCTCGGCCGCCAGCTGCTCGAAGTTCGCCTGCCCTGCGTCGAGCCGCGCCTTGGCGGCCGTGGCGGCGGCGGCGTCGGGATAGACGAGCTGCTCGACCATCCGCCGCTCGGGCTGCTGAAACTCGGCGATGCGCTGCTGATAGATTTCGCGCAGCGCGGCCTCATCCAGCTGCACGGTGTCGGCCAGCATCTCGGGCGTGAGCCAGGCATAGGTGATCTTGCGGACCTCGGGGGCGGTGAACTCGGCCGCATTGGCCTGGTGCCAGGCCTCGAGCGTCGCCTCGTCCGGCTGGGTCACCGGGCTCTTGAGCTGCGCGGGCGTCAGCTCGGCCCAGGACAGGTCGCGGGTCTCGAGCAGCCAGCCGGCGGTCCGATCGCGCAGCGTGATCGGCGCGCCCAGCCCGCCGATCACGGCGCGCTGTAGGATCATCCGCGCCTCGTCCATCCGCACCTGCTCTTCGAACGCCGCCGGGGTCAGCCCCTCGCGGCGCAGCACGTCGGTATAGCGGGCGTTGTCGAAGTTGCCGCCCTGCCCCTGGAACCCCGGGGCCTGCGTCAGCTGGCGCAGCACCGCCTCGTCGCCGACCGACAGGCCGACCCGCCGCGCCTCGTCCTCGAGCGCCGCGGCGGTGAAGAGCCGCGCCTGCACGGTCTGCGGCAGGCCCATGGTGCGCGCCTGCTCGGCGGTGATGTTCTGCCCGGTCTGGGCGGCGAAGCCCTGCATCTCGGACCGGATGCCGCGCAGGTAGTCGTCGGTGCCGATGTCGGTATCCCCGACCGAGCCGATGCTGCCCACCGCCCCGCCCGAGAAGTTGCGCACGCCGAAGCCGCCGAGGCCCAGCAGCAGCATCCCCAGCAGGATCCAGACGATGGTGGATTTGCCCTTGGTTCGCAAACTGGTCATTCGGTCGCCCCCGTGCCCCCGTGTTCCTGCCGGCCGCGTCTGTGGCGGCCCGACCCGGGACGCCCTGCGCCCGGCCCGGCGTGTTTAGGCGCAGCCCGCCGGGCCGGCAAGGCCGCTTGCCGGGGGCGTCACCGCGGCCAACCGCTGGCCCAGCGCGGCGATGCCGTCTGCGTCGGCGTTGGCAAAGGCGATGCGGACATGGCGCGGCCCGTCGGGGTCGCCCTCGGGCATGAACATCGTCCCCGGCAAGAGCAGCACCCCCGCCTCGGCCACCAGCCGCCGGGCGAGCGTGGCCGAGCTTTCCGCGAACGGATGCTCGACCCAGGCGAAATAGGCGCCGCAGCCCTTGACCCGCCAGCCCGGCAGGCCGGCCATGACCTGCGCCATCGCGTCGCGGCGGCGCAGGATCTCGGCCCGCTCGCCGGCCAGCCAGTCGCGCAGATGCGCCATCCCCCAGACCGCGCCGATCTGGCCCAGCTGCCCGGGGCAGATCGCCACGGTGTCGAGGAACTTCTCGACTTCGACCAGCCGCGCGGGGCTGGCCACCAGCGCGCCGACCCGGTGCCCGGTCAGCCGGAACGCCTTGGAGAAGCTGTAGAGCTGGATCAGCGTGTCGTCCCAATCCGGGTCGGCGAAGAGCCCGTGCGGGGCGCCCTCGCGCGAGTCGAAGTCGCGGTAGGTCTCGTCCACCACCAGCGCCAGCCCGTGCGCGCGGGCGAGGTCGCGGAAGCCCGCGAGCACCTCGGCCGGATACTCGGCACCCGAGGGGTTGTTGGGGCTGACCAGCACGATGGCGCGGGTCCGGGGCGAGATCAGCGCGGCCGCCGCCTCGGGGTCGGGCACCATCCCCCGCCCGCAGCCGAGCGGCACGGCGCGGACGCCCTGCATGTCGAGCCACATCTTGTGGTTGAAATACCACGGCACCGGGATGATGACCTCATCCCCCGGCCCGGCGAGTGTGGCGATGGCGGCGCAGAAGGCCTGGTTGCAGCCCTGGGTGATGGCGACGTTCCCGGCCTCGATCCGGCCGCCGTAGGCGCGGGACCATTCGGCGGCGACCGCCTCGCGCAGGTCGGTGTTGCCGAGGACGGGGCCATAGAGATGCGCCGCGGCCTGGTTCAGCGCTGCCTCGGCGATGGCGGCGCGCAGCGCCTCGGGCGGGGGATCGACGGGGGCGGCCTGGCTCACGTTGATGAGCGGGCGGTCGGGCGGGAAGCTGACCCCCTCGAGCCAGCGCCGCGCCTCCATCACCGGGGGGCGGAAGGTGGCGGCGAGGGCGGGGTTCAGGGGCAGCATCAGTTCGAGGCTCCGGGCGCAGCGAGGGGGGCGAGGTCGGTCAGGTCGGGTTGGGCGGGGGTCTCGCCCGAGGGCCGGGCCAGAGTCGGCGCCTTCCGCGTGGTGGCGGTCAGCGGCAGAGACGGGAGTGACAGGTCTGGTGCCGGGCGCGGCACGTCGCGTGGCAGCGGGACCGGGGTGGCGCCGGGGGTCGCGGGCGCGGTGAGCGGGCGCGGGGCGGTGACGTCGGGGCGCGCGGCCGGGTCCGTGGCGGTCGGGTCGGCCTGCGGGGCCGCATCGGGCGCCGGTGACGCGGCCGAGGGGGTCGGCGCGGTATCGGTCACGGCGGCGGAGCGGTCGGTGGACGAGTCCGGCGTGCGGCTCTCAAGGGCGACGTCCGCAGGGGCACCCGGATCGGGCGAGGCGTCCCGCGCGACGGGCGCGGGCAGCTGCTCGGCCGCGGCGCTGCGCTCGGGCAGGCGGTCGAGGCTCGGGACCACGACCTGACCGGGCGGGGCAACCGGGATGGGCGCCTCGGCCCCCGGCGCGGCCACGGGTTCGGGCGCGAGCGGGGCGGGCGCCAGCGGCCGGGGCGCGGCCGG
>NZ_JBHMQU010000034.1:0-25529 GCF_042435015.1 Paracoccus panacisoli
GCCTCGCCCGCGGGGGTCGGCTCGGCCGGGGCCGCGGGCGCGGGTGCGGCAGAGGGGGCGGGAGTCGGCGCCGAGGTCACGGGCGCGGGGCCGGGCGCCGAGGTCACGGGCGCGGGGCCGGGCATCAGCGTCTCGCGCGATTGCCACAGCCACACGCCGCCCAAGAGCAGCACGATCACCAGAATCACGGTCCCCAGACGCGCCATCTCACCCTCATTCGTCAGGCCGGTCCGCGGCCCCCGGCGGGCGCGGCTAGCGGCTGGCCGCTTCTCGCACAGCCGGCGCGCCGCGAAAAGCCGCCCCAGGACCCCTGCGGCGCCCATGATCGCTGTTGAAACCCGGCCTGCGGTTGATTATCTCCGCCCCAGGATTTCCAACGATCGAAGGACTACGCCCATAGCTCGCCGCCCGCACAACGCACCGCCCACCCGCGACACCGGCCCCCGCACCAACGACCGCATCCGCGTCCCCGAGATCCGCCTGATCGGCGCCGATGGCGAGAATGTGGGCGTCGTGACGCCCGCCCGCGGGATCGCCATGGCCGAGGAAGCCGGGCTCGACCTCGTCGAGATTTCGCCCAACGCCGTGCCGCCGGTCTGCAAGATCATGGACCTGGGCAAGTTCAAGTACGAACAGCAGAAGCGTGAGGCCGAGGCCCGCAAGAAGCAGAAGATCATCGAGATCAAGGAGATCAAGTTCCGTCCCGGGACCGATACCCATGATTACGACGTCAAGATGCGCTCGGTGATGAAGTTTCTGGAAGAGGGCGACAAGGTCAAGATCACGCTGCGCTTCCGCGGCCGCGAGATGGCCCACCAGCAGCTCGGTATCGAGCTTCTGAACCGCGTCCGCGACGACGTGGGTGAGGCCGGCAAGGTCGAATCGATGCCGAAGCTCGAGGGCCGGCAGATGGTGATGATGATCGCACCGCGCTGAGCCGCGGATCACGCGAAACGCTGAGCGGCCTGCCCTTGGGGCGGGCCGTTCGTCTGTCAGGGGGACGCCATGGACCGGGTCGGCTGCATCGTGATCGGCGCGGGGGTCGTGGGCCTTGCCATCGCCCGGGCGCGGGCGCTGCGCGGGGTCGAGGTCGCGCTGCTCGAGGCCGAGGACGCGATCGGCACCCACACGAGCTCGCGCAACTCCGAGGTCATCCACGCCGGGATCTACTACCCCGAGGGCAGCCTCAAGGCGCGGCTCTGCGTCGCGGGCCGCGCGGCGCTTTACGACTATGCCGCCGCGCGCGGCATCCCGCATGACCGCTGCGGCAAGCTGATCGTGGCGACCGACGCCGCGCAGGCCGAGGTGCTCGCGGCGATCCGCGCCCGGGCGGCGGCGAACGGCGTCGCGCTGACGCCCCTCACCGCCGCCGAGGCGCAGGGGATGGAGCCGGCGCTCGCCTGCACCGGCGCGCTGCTCTCGCCCGAGACGGGGATCGTGGACAGCCACGCGCTGATGACGGCGCTGCGGCATGACGCCGAGGCGGCGGGCGCGCTGCTGGCGCTGGGCACGCGGGTCACGCGGGTCGAGACCGGGCCGGCGGGCTTCGTGGTCCACACCGACACCGCCGACGGCCCCTTTGCGCTCGGCGCCGACCGGGTGGTGAACGCCGCCGGGCTCTGGGCCTCGGACGTCGCCGCCCGCATCGACGGGCTGACGGAGGTGCCGGAAACGCGCTTCGCCCGCGGCAGCTATTACGCCGTGCCGGGTCGCGCGGCGTTCCGGCGGCTGATCTACCCGGTGCCCGAGCCGGGCGGGCTGGGGGTGCACCTGACGCTCGACCTCGGCGGGGCGATGCGCTTCGGCCCGGACGTCGAGTGGATCGAAACCGTGGACTATCGCGTGAACCCCACCCGCCGCGCGCATTTCGAGGCCGAGATCCGCCGCTACTGGCCGGGCCTGCCCGAGGGCGCGCTCGAGCCGACTTATTGCGGCATCCGCCCCAAGCTGTCCGGCCCGGGCGAGCCTGCCGCCGATTTCCGCATCGACGGCCCGGCCGCGCACGGGATCGCGGGGCTCGTCAACCTCTACGGGATCGAAAGCCCCGGCCTCACCGCCTCGCTCGCCATCGGCGACCACGTGGCGGGGCTGCTCGACTAGAGGGCGGCGAGTTCGTCCGTCGCCCGCACCAGCTCGGCCGCGATCCGCGGCTCGGTCAGCGCGTGGCCCGAGGCCGGGACCAGCCGCAGCTCGGCCGCGTCCCACCCGCAGGCGAGTTCCCACGCGCTCTGCGGGGGGCAGACCATGTCATAGCGGCCCTGCACGATCACCGCGGGCAGATGCGCGATGCGGTGGCGGTCGCGCAGCAACTGGCCCTCGTCGAGGAAGCAGCGGTTGGCGAAGTAATGGCACTCGAGCCGGGCGAAGGCGCGGGCGTAGGCCGGGGGCGGCACGCCGGGGCAGGGGTTGTCCATCGCGGCGAGCGCATTCTCCCACGCGGTCCAGCCGAGGGCGGCGCGGGTCTCGACCTCGCGGTCGCCCGAGAACAGGCGCCGGTGATAGGCGGCGATCATGTCGCCCCGCTCGGCGGCGGGGATCGGGGCGGCGAAGCGCGCCCAGAGTTCGGGCCAGAACCGCCCGGCCCCGCCCTGGTAGAACCAGTCGAGCTCGGACTGCCGGCCGAGGAACACGCCCCGCAGCACCAGCGCCCGCACCGCCGCGGGCCGCGCCTGCGCGTAGGCGAGCGCCAGCGTCGCGCCCCAGCTGCCGCCGAACAGCACCGCCGGTCCCAGCCCCAGCGCCGCCACGATGGCGTCGATGTCGCCCAAGAGATGCGCGGTGGTGTTGGCGGCGACCTCGGCCTGCGGGGTGGAAAGGCCGCAGCCGCGCTGGTCGAAGAGCACGACCCGCCAGCGCGCGGGGTCGAAGAAGCGGCGCATGACCGGGCTGCAGCCGCCCCCCGGCCCGCCGTGCAGCACGATGACGGGGATGCCCGCGGGGTTGCCGCATTGCTCGACATAGATCACGTGGCCGTCGCCGCGATCCAGCCGCCGCCGGTCGAACGGCTCGATCGGCGGATACAGCCGGCCGTGCGGCGATGCCGCAGTGTTTTGCGCTGCCAAGCGGTCCATGTCCCAGCTATACACCGCCCGGCGCCCCGTCGCCACGCCCCACGGCCACCAAGGAGACCGCCATGACCACATCCGCGCCCCAGTCCAGCATCGACGCGGCCGAGGTCGCCAAGTTCGAGGCGATGGCCGCCGAGTGGTGGGATCCGAAGGGCAAGTTCAAGCCGCTGCACATGCTGAACCCGGTGCGGCTCGACTATATCGCCGGCCAGATCGCGGCCGAGTTCGCCCGCGACCCCCGCAGCCTGCGCCCGTTCGAGGGGCTGCGGCTGCTTGACATCGGTTGCGGCGGCGGGCTGGTGTCCGAGCCGATGGCGCGGCTGGGGGCCACCGTCACCGGCGCCGACGCGGCCGAGGGCAACATCCGCATCGCGCGGCTGCACGCCGAGCAGTCGGGGCTCAAGATCGACTACCGCGCCACGACCGCCGAGGCGCTGCTCGAGGCGGGCGAGCGCTTCGACGTGGTGCTGGCGCTCGAGATCGTCGAGCACGTCGCCGACCCGCAGGCCTTCGTCACCACCTGCGCGCGGCTGCTGCGGCCGGGCGGGCTGCTCGTCGCCTCGACGCTGAACCGCACGCCGCAGAGCTTCGCCGCCGCCATCGTCGGCGCCGAGTGGGTGATGCGCTGGCTGCCGCGCGGCACCCACGACTGGCGGCGGTTCATCCGGCCGGACGATCTGGCGGGGATGTTCGCGGCCGCTGGGGTGCGGGTCGTGGACCGCGCGGGCATGGTGTTCAACCCGGTGACCTTCGGCTGGTCGCTGTCGCCGCGCGATCTGTCGGTGAACTATCTCATGGCCGGGGTGCGCGACTGACGCGCCGCCCGCAGCTTCTTTCTGGCTCAAATACCCGTCAGGCCGCGCCTCACGCCTCGTCCTCGAGCCGTTCGCGCAACCGCCTTAGCACCGGCAGCGCGGCGCGCACCTCGGCCGGGCCGATGTCGCGCACGACCTCGGCCAGCCGCGGCAGGAACGCGGCCAGCGCCGCGTCGCGCGCCGCCCGCCCGGCCGGGCTGATCGAGACGAGCTTGCGGCGCGCGTCGTCCCAGTCGGGGCGGATGTGGACGTGACCGGCCCATTCCAGCCGCGCCAAGGTGTTGGTCATGGCGCTGCGCTGGACGTGGAACGCCTCGGCCAGCTCGGCCGGGCTGCGCTCGCAGCCGAGATGGGCGAGAAGGTTCAGGACCGAGAAATGCGACAGCTGCATCCCGCCCGGCAGGCTGCGGGTCACCAGCCGGTTGGCCAGCTGCTCGCCGATCATCAGCTCGGCGAACAGGCTCGCGGCCAGCGCATTGGCGGCGTCGTCGCTCATGGCCCCCAGATCACCGGATCATGCCGCCACGCCGGCACCCGGCGGCGGGCGTCCTCCACCCGCGCGAGGTCCAGATTGACCAGCGTAACCCCCGGCGCGGTGCCGCCGTCGGCCAGCACCTCGCCCCAGGGCGCGACGGCGAGCGAATGGCCGTGGCTGCGCCGCGGGGGGCGGTCGGGGGAATGGGGCGCGGGGTGGGTGCCGCATTGCGCGGGGGCCAGCACGAAGCAGCCGGTCTCGATGGCGCGGGCGCGCAGCAGCACCTCCCAATGGGCGGCGCCGGTGGTGTCGTTGAAGGCGGCGGGCACGGTCAGGATCTGCGCCCCGGCGCGGGCCAGCCGCCGGTAGAGATGCGGGAAGCGCAGGTCATAGCAGACCGTCATCCCGATCCCGACGGTCGCGCCGCCGACGATGGGGCCGGGCGCCAGCACCGCCCGGTCGCCGGGCCGGAAGGCGGCGCTCTCGCAGTAGCTCTCGGTCGCCGAGACGGTCACGTCGAACATGTGGATCTTGTCGTAGCGCGCGGCGACGCGGCCGTCCGGGGCGATCAGCAGGCTGCGGTTGGAAAAGCGCGGCTCGTCGGCCGCCTCGCTCAGAAGCGACAGCGAGCCGACCAGCAGCCACACCCCCAGCCGCCCGGCTTCGGCCGACAGGGCGGCGAGCGTCGGGTCGTCGGCCTCGCGGTGCAAGAGCCGCGCCTGCCGGGCCCGGTCGGGGGTGAGCAGGTTCGTCACCTCGGGCGTCAGCACGAGCTGCGCTCCGCCCGAGGCGGCCTGACGGATGAAATCCAGCGTCACGGGCAGGTTCGCCGCCGGGTCGTCCCCGACCGAGAGCTGCACCAGCCCGGCGCGCAGGTGCCTCACAGCCCCAGCATCGGGTCGAGCTTGCCCTGCCGGTCGAGCGCGTGCAGGTCGTCCGACCCGCCGACATGGACCCCGTCGATGAAGATCTGCGGCACCGTGCGCCGTCCGCCGGCGCGCTGGGTCATCTCGGCCCGCAGGTCGGGGGTGCGGCCCACGTCGATCAGCTCGTACGAGACGCCCTTCCGGCCCAGAAGGCCGCGGGCCATGTGGCAGTAGGGGCAGGACTGGGTGGCGTAGATTTCGACGCGGGCGGTCATGGCGGTCTCCGGAAGATGTCTGGGGTGCAAGATGGCGGCGGAACCGCGCGAGTTCCACCCCCGCAAGGCGCCCGCCGCGCCGGCCCGCGCTGGGGCGGGCCTAGCTGCGCAGGTCCACCGTACCTTCGCCGGGGCGACCGTTGACCTCGGCCACCTCGGCCACGACTTCGATCAGCGTCAGGCCGGGGGTGTCGATCCCCTGCTCGAACCAGCGATCGAGGTCCTTGGTCCAGTGCGCCTCGAACAGCGCCCGGTCGTCGCGGTGCAGTCGCGCCTGGCCGCGGACCGAGATCCACGTGTCCTTCGACTGGAAGTCCAGTGTCACGTTCGGGTCGGCCTCGAGCTCGCGCACCTTGCGGGTGTCGCCGTTCGAGAAGAACCAGTTGTCCCCGTCCCAGTCCACCTGGGCGTTGTTGGACATGGCCCGGCTCGAGATCGCGCCGCCCTCGCCGTGGGTGGCCATGAAGCACAGATCCATGTCGCGCATGGCCTTGGCCACGTCCTCGCGGGTCAGCCTGTCGGCCATCGGTTCGTCTCCCCTGTTTCTGGCCGGGTTGGTCCGGTGCACAGCGGAACGCGCGTCCCCCCCGACCGTTCCGAGGGCTATCCGGCGGACGTCACCCAACCGTTGCAGTTCCTTGCCAGCCTGCCGCCCGCCCCCTATATCGCGCCTTCCCCCCGCGCGCCCCGCCGACCCCCGCGCCACGCCCCTTCCCCAGCCGTCCGAGGCCCCGCACATGACCGAGCCGCAGACCCCGTTCTACCTGATCGACCGCGCCCGCCTCGCGGCGAACATGGAGAAGATGGTGCGGCTGCGCGAACGCTCGGGCGCGAAGACGCTGCTGGCGCTCAAGTGCTTCGCCACCTGGGGGGTGTTCGACCAGATGGCGCAGTCGATGGACGGCACCACCTCGTCCTCGCTCTACGAGCTGCGGCTCGGGCGCGAGAAGTTCGGCGGCGAGACGCACGCCTATTCCGTCGCCTGGGCCGATCACGAGATCGACGAGGCGGTGGGCTATGCCGACAAGATCATCTTCAACAGCTTGGGCCAGCTCGACCGGTTCCACGACCGCACCCAGGGCATCGCCTGCGGGCTGCGGCTCAACCCGCGGTTCTCGACCAGCGGCTTCGACCTCGCCGACCCGGCACGGCCGTTCTCGCGCCTGGGCGAGTGGGACATGGCGCGGCTCGAGGCGGCGCTGGGCCGCATCTCGGGGGTGATGATCCACTACAACTGCGAGAACCGCGACTTCGACCTGTTCGCGGGCCAGCTGGACCGGATCGAGGCCGAGTTCGGCAGCTTCCTCGAGAAGCTCGACTGGGTCAGCCTCGGCGGCGGCATCCATTTCACCGGCGAGGGCTATCCGCTGGACGCGCTGGCCGACCGGCTCAAGGCGTTCGCCGAGCGCTTCGGGGTGCAGGTCTATCTGGAACCGGGCGAGGCGAGCATCACCGGCACCACGACGCTCGAGGTGTCGGTGCTCGACATCCTCGACAACGGCAAGCAGGTGGCGGTCGTGGACAGCAGCATCGAGGCGCATATGCTCGACCTGCTGATCTACCGCGAGAACGCCAAGCTGCCGCAGGTGGGCGAGCACCCCTACCAGATTGCCGGCAAGTCCTGCCTCGCGGGCGACATCTTCGGCGAGGCGCGCTTTGCCCAGCCGCTCAAGGTGGGCGACCGGATCAGCGTCGAGGATGCCGCCGGTTACACGATGGTCAAGAAGAACTGGTTCAACGGCGTGGCCATGCCCGCGATCTGCATCCGCGAGCGCGACGGAACGATCACCACCGTCCGGCGCTTCGGCTATGACGACTATCGGGACTCGCTGTCCTGAGGCCTTGATTCGAAAGGAGACTGCTGAGGTGGAGAAACCCAACGTCCTCATCATCGGCGCCGGCGGCGTGGCTCAGGTCACCGCCCACAAGGTCGCGCAGCACGCGGCCGAGTTCGGCGCGATCCACATGGCGAACCGGACGCAGGCCAAGGCCGACGCCATCGTGGACAGCATCCGGGACAAGGGCACCGCCGCCGGCCTGACGATCACCACCCATGCGCTGGACGCGATGGACGCGGACAAGGTCGCGGCGCTGATCCGCGAGACGGGCGCGAAGATCGTCATCAACGTCGGCACGGCCTTCATCAACAAGACCGTCCTCAAGGGCTGCATCACGGCGGGCGCGGCCTATATCGACACCGCCATCCACGAAGACCCCGACAAGATCTGCGAGACGCCGCCGTGGTACGGCAACCACGAATGGCCGATGCGCGGCGACGTCGAGGCCGCCGGGATCACCGCGATCCTTGGCGCGGGGTTCGACCCCGGCGTGGTCAACGCCTATGCGCGGCTGGCCGAGGACGAGTATTTCGACGAGATCACCTCGATCGACATCGTCGACATCAACGCCGGCAACCACGGCCGCTGGTTCGCCACCAACTTCGACCCCGAGATCAACTTCCGCGAGTTCACCGGCACCGTCTATTCCTGGCAGGGCGGCGCGTGGCGCGAGAACGAGATGTTCGAGATCGGGCGCGAGTGGGACCTGCCGGTGGTCGGCAAGCAGACCGCCTATCTCGCCGGGCATGACGAGGTGCACAGCCTCTCGGCCCGCTATCCGCAGTCGGATGTGCGGTTCTGGATGGGCTTCGGGGCGCATTACATCAACGTCTTCACGGTGCTGAAGAACCTCGGCCTGCTGAGCGAGCAGCCGGTCAAGACCGCCGAGGGGCTCGAGGTGGTGCCGCTCAAGGTGGTCAAAGCGGTGCTGCCCGACCCGGCGAGCCTCGCCGCCGACTACACCGGCAAGACCTGCATCGGCGATCTGGTCAAGGGCACCCGCGACGGCGTCGAGGGCGAGGTCTTCATCTACAACGTCGCCGATCACAAGGACGCCTATGATGAGGTCGGCAGCCAGGGCATCAGCTACACCGCCGGCGTGCCCCCGGTCGCCGCGGCGATCCTGATCGCCCGTGGCGTCTGGGACGTGAAGCGGATGGTCAACATCGAGGACTTGCCGGCCCGCCCCTTCCTCGAGCTTCTGGGCGAGATGGGCCTGCCCACGCGGGTTATCGACGCCAAGGGCGACCGTCCGATCTGATCCGGGTGGGCGGCGGCTGCCGCCTCACTGTCACACCCCTTCAAGGCCCTGCCCCCGCGGTGGGGCCTTCTGCCGTTCAAGCCGACGCGAGACGGGCAGGGCCGCACACGACTCTTTGTTGCCTTGCCGGGTCGTGCGTCAGGGAACCAATTATGCCACCGGCTGTTGCCAGTCGCTTGTGCCGCGGGTCCGCGCGGCGCGGGCGGTTGGGGCGTGACGGACTTCCTCGACGACGAGGGGCATGGGGACAGGGAATGAACAAATACGGCGGCGACAACAGGCAGATGTTCCCAAGCGCATACGGCAGCGGCGACAAGCCGAAGCCGCTCGTGCCGCGCTGGGCGATCATCGGCATCTTCATCATCCTCGCCATCCAGATGCTGGCGACGGCGCGGGCCTTCCTCATGCCGGTGGCGCTGGGGGTGCTGCTCTTCTTCGTCTTCGTGCCCATCCGGCGCTGGATGGACCGCCGGGGGGTGCCGCCGGGGGCCACCGCAGGCCTGATCGTGCTGGGCATCGTCGCCTCGATCGGGGTGCTCGGGTTCTTCGTCTCGGGCCCCGCCGGGCAGCTCATCGACGATGCGCCCTCGATCAGCCGCCAGCTCAAGCAGAAATACACCGACTTCCGCGAGAACTTCCGCGGCATCGAGCGCGCGGCCAAGGGCCTGGGCGACATCGCCGGCGGCGGTGCGCCGACCGCGACCGTGACCAGCGTCGAGGCCGACCCGAACGGGGGCGCGGTGGCGACCACCACCACCACCGCCACGACCGAGGTGCCCGCGACGATGCCGATGCCCGGCTCGCCCGCCGCCCAGCCGGGCGCGGCGCCGGTCGCGCCCGACACCGCGCCGGTGGGCCGGACGGTGGGCCAGCCCCCCGCCACGACCCTGCCCGCGGGGCTCGAGCCGCAGACGACCACCGAGGCCGGGTCCGTCACCGCCTCGTCCACCGTCACCCAGCCCGGCGCGGGCGATGCCCCCGCCGCCACCAACCAGCTGCGGGTCGAGGTCGCGGCGCCCTCGCAGACGACCTCGCTCACCTCGACGCTGGTGAGTATGGGTCCGGCCATCGTCAGCCAGCTGTTCTTCACGCTGATCTTCCTGTTCTTCCTGCTGGCGTCGGGCGACCTGCTCTATCTGCGGATCGTGCAGAGCTTCGACACCATCAAGGAAAAACGCGCCGCCTATAACGCGCTGCGCGAGATCGAATCGAGCCTCGGCAACTACCTCGGCGCGATCACCATCATCAACGTCGGGCTGGGGGTCGTCTCGGGCCTCGCCATGTGGGCGTGGGGGATGCCCTCGCCGCTCTTGTGGGGGATCGCCGCCGCGGTGTTGAACTACATCCCCTACATCGGCGCGGCGCTCGGCTATATCGGTGCCTTCGTCGTGGCGCTGGTGGTGTTCGACGACATCTGGACGGCGCTGCTGATCGGCGGCACCTACTTCGGCCTCACCGCGATCGAGGGCCAGTTCGTCACGCCCTACTTCGTCTCGCGCCGGCTGCAGCTCAACACCGTCGTGGTGTTCCTGACCGTGGCGCTCTGGGCCTGGCTGTGGTCGGTGCTCGGCATGGTCGTCGCGGTTCCGATGCTCGTGGTGATGCGGGTGCTCGCCGACCACATCCCGGGGCTCGAGAAGTTCGGCAACTTCCTTGCCGGCGACGACCTGCCGCCGCTGAGCGAAGAGGAAAAGGCGGCCGAGCGCGCCGCCGAAGCCGAGGCCAAGGCCAAGGCCGACGCCGCGCTGGCGGAGGTCGCGGCGTCGAAAGCCGAGGCCGCGAACGGCGCCGGCGACACCGCCGCCCCGCCGCCCGCCGGGACCACGCCGGCGCGCCCTGCGTGAGACGCTGACCGGGGGGCGTGACGCCTCCCGGTCCCGACCCCTCGGGGGCGCCGCTGCGGCCCCTTGCACAGACGGGGTCGGGGCGCTATATGACCCTCACAGCGGCGCAGGCGTCCACACCCTGCCCACCGGGAGTTTGCACGGGCCGCCCAGACGGCCCGTTTTTCATTTTCAGGATCGGACATGACCGACCTCATCGCCAAGACCGCCATCGACCGGCGCCTCGCCGAGATCATCCAGCCGGTGATCGAGGGCATGGGCTTCGAGCTGGTGCGCCTGCGCCTGCAGGGCGGCAAGACCGCAACGCTGCAGATCATGGCCGACCGGCCCGAGGGCGGGATCAACGTCGATGACTGCGCCGAGATCTCGACCGCCGTCAGCGCCACGCTGGACGTGGAGGATCCGCTCGAGGACGCCTATCACCTCGAGGTGTCGTCGCCCGGCATCGACCGGCCGCTGACCCGGCTCAAGGACTTCGCCACGTTCGAGGGCTATGACGCCCGACTCGAGACGAACCAGCCCATCGACGGGCGCAAGCGCTTCAAGGGCGTGCTCGCGGGCGTGGACGGGGACGAGGTGCTGCTCAACATCGTCGAGCATGGCGAGACGGTGACGGTCGGGCTCAACTTCGACCTGCTGTCGGACGCCAAGCTGCTGCTGACCGACGAGCTGATCGCCCTGATGCTGAAAGAGCGGAAAGAGGCCGGCACCCTGCCGCCCGGCGCCGAGGCCGGGGCAGGGATCGGCGACGGCCGCGGGGCCGGGGCCGATGCGGACGCCGACTACACCGACGGATTTGACGAAATTGTAACCTACACCGGCGATCCCGACGACGCGGATGCCGACGACGACACCGACAAGGAGTGAGTGATGGCGATCACCTCTGCCAACCAGCTTGAGCTCTTGCAGACCGCCGAGGCGGTCGCGCGCGAGAAGATGATCGACCCCGATCTGGTGATCGAGGCGATGGAGGACAGCCTCGCCCGCGCCGCCAAGTCGCGCTACGGGGCCGAGATGGACATCCGGGTGGTCATCGACCGCAAGACCGGCAACGCGACCTTCACCCGCGTCCGCACCGTGGTCCCCGAGGAAGAGCTTGAGAACTACCAGGCCCAGTTCACCGCCGAACAGGCCCGCCCCTATTTCGAGGCGCAAAAGAACCCCGGCAACTTCTGGACCCGCGAGGATGCGCGGCTGACCGAGTTCGACGGCGGCCCGCAGTCCGGCGACGTCTTCCAGGAAACCGTGCCCCCGGTCGAGCTGGGCCGGATCGCCGCCCAGTCGGCCAAGCAGGTGATCCTGCAGAAGGTCCGCGAGGCCGAGCGCGACCGCCAGTACGAAGAGTTCAAGGACCGCACCGGGACGATCATCAACGGCATCGTCAAGCGCGAGGAATACGGCAACATCATCGTGGACGTGGGCCGCGGCGAGGCGATCCTGCGCCGCAACGAGAAGATCGGCCGCGAGAGCTATCGCCTGAACGACCGCATCCGCGCCTATGTCAAGGACGTGCGCCGCGAGGCCCGCGGCCCGCAGATCTTCCTGTCGCGCACCGACCCGCAGTTCATGGCCGAGCTGTTCAAGATGGAAGTGCCGGAAATCTATGACGGCGTCATCGAGATCAAGGCCGTGGCCCGCGACCCGGGCAGCCGCGCCAAGATCGCGGTGATCTCGTACGATAACTCGATCGACCCGGTCGGCGCCTGCGTCGGCATGCGCGGCAGCCGCGTGCAGGCCGTCGTGGGCGAGCTGCAGGGCGAGAAGATCGACATCATCCCGTGGTCCGAGGACCAGGCGACGTTCCTCGTGAACGCGCTGCAACCGGCCGAGGTCGCCAAGGTGGTGATCGACGAGGACGCGACCCGGATCGAGGTCGTGGTCCCCGAAGAGCAGCTGTCGCTCGCCATCGGCCGGCGCGGCCAGAACGTGCGGCTGGCGAGCCAGCTGACCGGCATGGACATCGACATTCTCACCGAAGAGGAAGAATCGAAGCGCCGTCAGGCCGAGTTCAACGCCCGCACCCAGCTCTTCATGGACACGCTGGACCTGGACGAGTTCTTCGCCCAGCTTCTGGTCGCCGAGGGCTTCACCAACTTGGAAGAGGTCGCCTATGTCGATCTCGACGAGCTGCTGTCGATCGACGGCGTGGACGAGGGCACGGCGGAAGAGCTGCAGGCCCGCGCCCGCGACCACATCGAGGCCGCGGCCCGCAAGGCGCTTGAGAACGCGCGCGAGCTGGGGGCCGAGGACAGCCTGATCGAGTTCGACGGGCTGACCGCGCAGATGGTCGAGGCGCTGGCCAAGGACGGCGTCAAGACGCTCGAGGATTTCGCCACCTGCGCCGACTGGGAACTGGCCGGCGGCTGGACCACCAACAACGGCCAGCGGGTCAAGGACGACGGCATCCTCGAGCCGTTCGGGATCAGCCTCGAGCAGGCGCAGGACATGGTGATGACCGCCCGCGTGATGCTGGGCTGGGTCGATCCCGACGAGCTTCACCCCGCGGCCGAGGCCGAGGGCGACACCGAGGAGGCCGGGGTGTAACGCCCCGGACCGCCCTTGACGCGCGGGGGTCGTGCAAAGGACAGAGAGGCGGCGTCGGAACGGCGCTGCCTCGTCACGGGCGAGGTGCAGCCCAAGGCGGGGCTGATCCGCTTCGTCGCCGGGCCGGACGGCATGGTGGTGCCGGACCTGTCCGAGAAGCTGCCCGGTCGCGGCTTCTGGGTCACCGCCGATCGGGCGGTGCTGGAAAAAGCCGTCGCCAAGGGGGTTTTCTCACGCGGTGCCAAGGCCCATGTGAAGGCGGACGACGACCTCGTGGACGGGATCGAGGCCGGGCTCGCCCGGCGGGTCGTGGACCTCGTGTCGCTGGCCCGCAAGGCGGGCGACGCGGTGGCGGGATTCGAGAAGGTCAAGGGCTGGCTCGCCGACGGCAAGGCCAAGGTGCTTTTGCAGGCCAGCGACGGGTCGGACCGTGGCAAGGGCAAGTTGTGGACGCCGCCCGGCGGCCGCTGGTTCGGATGCCTCACGGCATCGGAAATCGGTTTGGCTTTCGGGCGCGATCATGTCATACACAGCGCGCTCGCGCCGGGGGGCCTGACCGACAAGGTAATCAGGGACGCCAGCAGACTGAATGGTCTGCGCGGGCAAGGCGGCAGTTCGACTGCCCAGAAGGATGCGGAAGCGGATGAGCGATAGAGACGGAAAGAAACCCCTGGGTCTGGGCGGCGGCGCGGGTCGGCCGGGGCAGGTGAAGCAGAGCTTCAGCCACGGGCGCACGCACAACGTGGTGGTCGAGACCAAGCGCAAGCGCGTCGTGGTGCCCAAGCCCGGCGCCGCCGGCGCGGCGGCCGGGGCACCGGCGCCGCGTCCGAACTCGCCTGCCGCCGTCGCCTCCGACCCCTCGAAGCGTCCGGCCGGGATCTCCGAAGCCGAGATGGAGCGCCGCCTCAAGGCCCTCGCCGCCGCCAAGGCGCGCGAGGCCGACGAAAAGGCCGCCCGTGAGGCCGACGAGAAGGCCCGCGAGGAAGAGCGCGAGCGCCGTCGCGCCGAGATCGAGGCCAAGGAGCGCGAGGAGCGCGAGCGCGAAGAGGCGCTGAAGGCCAAGGCCGAAGAGGACGCCCGCAAGCTGCGCGAGGCGGAGCTGCGCGCGCAGAAGAAGGCCGAGGTCACCGCGAAGCCTGCGGAGCGCAGCACCGCCCCCGACCGTGCCGCCGCCGAGGCCGCCGCCGCCCGCGCCGACAAGGGCGCGCCGATGCGCCGCCCGACCGAGCGCGAGCGCGCCGAGGCCGACCGCGACCGCAACAAGGGCAAGGGTGGCGACACCCGCCGTGAGGGCAAGCTGTCGCTGACCCAGGCGCTTTCGGGCGAGGGCGGCCGCCAGCGAAGCCTCGCGCAGATGAAGCGCAAGCAGGAAAAGGCCCGCGCCAAGGCGATGGGCCAGTCGATGCGTGCCGAAAAGCAGGTCCGCGACGTGCAGCTGCCCGAGACGATCCTGGTCAGCGAGCTGGCGAACCGCATGGCGGAACGCTCGGCCGACGTGGTCAAGGCGCTCATGAAGATGGGCATGATGGTCACGGCCAACCAGCCGCTCGACGCCGACACCGCCGAGCTGGTGATCGAGGAGTTCGGCCACCGCGCCGTCCGCGTCACCGATGCGGACGTGGAACAGGCCATCGACACCGTCGAGGACAAGGAAGAGGATCTGGTCTCGCGCCCGCCGATCATCACGATCATGGGCCACGTCGACCACGGCAAGACCTCGCTGCTGGACAAGATCCGCCACGCCAACGTCGTCTCGGGCGAGGCCGGCGGCATCACCCAGCACATCGGCGCCTATCAGGTGACGACCGACAGCGGGGCGGTGCTGACCTTCCTCGACACCCCCGGCCACGCCGCGTTCACCTCGATGCGGGCGCGGGGCGCCAACGTCACGGACATCGTGGTGCTGGTGGTGGCGGCCGACGACGCGGTGATGCCGCAGACGGTCGAGGCCATCAACCACGCCAAGGCCGCCAACGTGCCGATGATCGTGGCGATCAACAAGATCGACAAGCCGACCGCCAACCCGCAGAAGGTCCGCACCGACCTCTTGCAGCACGAGGTCGTCGTCGAGGCGATGTCGGGCGAAGTGCAGGACGTCGAGGTTTCGGCCCACACCGGGCAGGGGCTCGATGAACTGCTCGAGGCGATTGCGCTGCAGGCCGAGATCCTCGAACTCAAGGCCAACCCCGGCCGCGCCGCGCAGGGCGCCGTGATCGAGGCCAAGCTGGACGTCGGCCGCGGGCCGGTGGCCACGGTACTCGTCCAGCACGGCACGCTGAAGCAGGGCGACATCTTCGTCGTCGGCGAGCAGTGGGGCAAGGTCCGCGCGCTGATCGACGACAAGGGTGAGCGGGTGGCCGAGGCCGGCCCGTCGGTCCCGGTCGAGGTGCTGGGCCTGAACGGCACGCCCGAGGCGGGCGACGTCCTGAACGTGGTCGAGACCGAGGCGCAGGCGCGCGAGATCGCCGACTACCGGATCCAGGCCGCCAAGGACAAGCGCGCCGCCGCCGGTGCCGCGACCACGCTGCAGGAGCTGATGGCCAAGGCCAAGGCCGACGAGTCGGTGGCCGAGCTGCCGGTGGTGGTCAAGGCCGACGTGCAGGGCTCGGCCGAGGCGATCGTGCAGGCGCTCGAGAAGGTCGGCAACGACGAGGTCCGCGTGCGCGTGCTGCACTCGGGCGTGGGGGCGATCACCGAATCCGACATCGGCCTGGCCGAGGCGTCGGGCGCCCCGGTGATCGGCTTCAACGTCCGCGCCAACGCGCCGGCCCGGAACTCGGCGAGCCAGAAGGGTGTCGAGATCCGCTACTACTCGATCATCTACGACCTCGTGGACGACATCAAAGCCGCCGCGTCGGGTCTGCTGTCGGCCGAGGTGCGCGAGAACTTCATCGGCTACGCGGAAATCCGCGAGGTGTTCCGCGTCACCGGCGTCGGCAACGTCGCGGGCTGCCTTGTCACCGAGGGCGTGGCGCGCCGTTCGGCGGGCGTGCGCCTGCTGCGCGACAACGTGGTGATCCACGAAGGCACGCTCAAGACGCTCAAGCGCTTCAAGGACGAGGTCAAGGAAGTGCAGTCGGGCCAGGAATGCGGCATGGCGTTCGAGAACTACGACGACATCCGCAAGGGCGACGTCATCGAGATCTTCGAGCGCGAGGAGGTCGAGCGGAAGCTCTGACCCCCGGCCGCGATGGCAGAAAAAAAGCGGCGCGTCCCCGGTCGGGGGCGCGCCGCCTGCGTTTGCGGGGCCGGGGCATCGCGCCCGCGGCCCGTGCCCGCGTCAGCTCAGCCGGTGACGGCCTTGCCCACGTAGGTCTCGGTGCCCACCCGCACGGCGATCCGGCCATTGCCGAGATCGCGTTCGAACATCCCCTGCACGGATATGCAGCTGCCCACGGTGATGGTGCGGATCATGGATCATTCCTCCCCAGGAATCTGCGGCCTCGGCCGCGTCACAACCCCACGTTACGCAAGCAGGGTTAATGAAAGGTAACCGGGCGGCGCAGGATGGCGCGCTTGGTTCGCCGGTGACACCGATTTGTCACACTCGACGACCCCTAAACCGCTCATTTGCATAAAAACTCGGCAGACTGCCCGGCGGGACGGCGACCCGGCGAGGCCGTCACAGCCACTCGCGCAGAACGGGAATCAGCGGCAGGTCGGCGGGCGGCATCGGGTACCGGGTCAGGTCGCCCGCCCGGACCCAGGCGAGCTGCTGCCCCTCGCGCGGGTGCGGCACGCCCTGCCAGCGCCGGCAGGCGAAGAGCGGCATGAGCAGGTGAAACTCGGGGTAGCTGTGGCTGGCGAAGGTGAGGGGGGCGAGGCACGAGTGCCACGTCTCGATCCCCAGCTCTTCGTGCAACTCGCGGATGAGCGCCGCCTCGGGCGTTTCGCCGGGGTCGACCTTCCCGCCCGGAAACTCCCACAGGCCGGCAAGGGACTTGCCCTCGGGGCGCTGGGCCAGAAGCACCCGGCCCTCGGGGTCGATCAGCGCCACGGCCGACACCAGCAGCAGTTTCATCGGCTTCTTTCTGGTTCAAATAACCCGAGGCGAGGGGGCGGGCGCGGCGTACGGGGCGCCGCGCCGCGTTCCGTCAGGACCGGTAATCGGCGTTGATGTCGATGTAGCGGTGGGTCAGGTCGCAGGTCCAGACCGTCCGCGCCCCGCGCCCCAGCCCCAGATCGACACCGATCACGAGGCTGTCGCCCTTCATGTACGCGCTTGCCGCCGCCTCGTCATAGGTCGGCGCCCGCCAGCCGTTCTCGGCCAGCACCATGTCGCCGAAGCGGATCGACAGGCGGTCGCGGTCGGCCGCAGCGCCCGACTTGCCGACCGCGGCCACGACCCGGCCCCAGTTGGCGTCCTCGCCGGCGATGGCGGTCTTGACCAGCGGGCTGTTGGCGATCGCCATCGCCACCTTGTGCGCGTCCGCGACCGAGGCCGCCCCGGTCACCTGCACCTCGACGAACTTCGTCGCCCCCTCGCCGTCGCGCACCACCTGCTGCGCGAGGTCGAGCATCACGCCCCTGAGCGCCGCCACGAAGTCCCGCGCCACCTTCGAGCGCAGGTCATTGATCGGCGCCGCCGGCGAACGCCCGGTCGCGGCCAGGATCAGCGCGTCCGAGGTCGAGGTGTCGCTGTCCACGGTGATGGCGTTGAACGTCTCGTCCATCTGCCCCGACAGCATCCGCTGCAACAGCGGCGGCGCGATGGCCGCGTCGGTGAAGAGATAGACCAGCATCGTCGCCATGTCGGGGGCGATCATCCCCGAGCCCTTGGCGATCCCGGCGATGCGGATCGGGCCGCCGTCGCCGGCGATCTCGGCCGAGGCACCCTTGGGGAAGGTGTCGGTGGTCATGATCGCGCGGGCCGCGTCGGCGATGCCGTCGGGCCTGAGGCTCGCGGCCAGCGTATCGGTCACGTCGACGATCCGCTGCGCCGGCAGCGGCTCTCCGATCACGCCGGTCGAGGACGAGAACACCCGCCGCGCCGGCACGCCAAGCGCCTTGGCGACCGCGCCGGTCACCCGGTCCACGCTGCGCTGGCCCTCGGCCCCGGTGAAGGCGTTGGCGTTGCCCGAGTTGACGATGATCGCCGCCCCGCCGGCGCTGTCCTGCGCGCCCTTGAGCTTGTCCTGGCAGTCGAGGACGCAGGCCGCCCGGGTGGACGAGCGGGTGAAGGCCCCGGCGATGGCGGTGCCGGGCGCCAGCCGGACCAGCATGACGTCGGTCCGGCCCTGGTACTTGATCCCGGCCGAGGCGGCCGCGAACTCGACCCCCTCGATCACCGGCAGGTCGGGGAAGCGGGCGGGGGCGAGCGGCGAGACGAGCGTCTCTTTCGCCGTCGCCGGGGTGGCGGCCGCGGCGGCCGCCTTGCGCGCCGCCTTGTCCGCCTTCCCGGCCTTTTCGGCCTTCTTGCCGTCCGCCTTCTTGCCGGCCTTCGCCGTCTTGTCCGACTTGGCCATCGTCACTTGTCCAGCAGATCGGTCTTGTTCAGCAGCCCGGCGTCGAGCCCCGGCACCTTCTCGATCTTGGCGGCGGTCACCTGCTTCTGGATCTCGGCCTCGACCTTCTGGCGGCGCACCTGCATGGCGAGCTGGTCGCGGATCGCGTCGAACTCGGGCGCGGCCTGGGTGCGGGTGTCGTTCAGCTTGATGACGTGCCAGCCGAACTGCGACTGCACCGGGGCCGAGACCTCGCCCTTCTTCAGCGCCACCACGGCGTCGGCGAAGGGCTTGACCATCATGTCCGGCGTGAACCAGCCGAGGTCGCCCTTGTTGGCGCCGCTGTTGTCGGTCGACTTCTCTTCCGCCAGCTTGCCGAAGTCGGCGCCCTTGGCGAGCTCGTCGGCGATGGCCTTGGCCTCTTCCTCGGTCTTCACGAGGATGTGCGAGGCGCTGTATTCCTCTTTCGGCGTCTTGTCGGCGCCGAAGGCCGCGTCATAGGCGGCGCGCAGCTCGGCCTCGGTCGGCTCGGCCCCGGCGATCCGCTCGAGCGCCGCGCCCGAGAGGTAGGCCCGGCGGTCCAGCTCGATGATGGCGGTGTCGCGCGGGGTGAGCGACTGCGCGGCGACCTGCGAAACGGCGGTCTGGCTGATCATCTGGTCCAGCATCATGTCCCAGAGCGCGGTGTCGGGGACGTCGGCCGCGCCGTGCTGCATCCCCTCTTTCATCGCGATCATCTGACCCAGCGTGATCGCCTCTCCGTTCACGGTGGCGACGACGGTGGTCGCGGTCGGGGTGCCGGTGGCGGGGGCGGCCGTCGTCACGGTGGGGGCGGCGGCTTCGGCCGGGGCGGGCGAGGTGGCCGGGGCGGGCGAGGTGGCCGGCGCGGCCGGCGCGGCTGCGGCCGGGGCGGCATCGGCGGAAGGGGCTGCCTCGGCGGCGGGGGCGGCCGGGGTTTCGGCCAGGGCGGTCCCGGCCAGCAGCAGCGCGGCAGCCAGCGCGGTCGTCGATTTCAGCATGACGGAAGGTTTCCTCGGGTGGGGCCCGGCCGCGGCCGGGCAGGGGCGAGCGTTGACAGTCCGGCAGGTCGGGCCTACATCCGGCGCAACCGAAATAGGCGCGCCCGCCGCCGATTTTCCGGCCCGTTGATAGGGCAAGGCCGTCGGTCGGGGCAAGTGGGCAGCGGGCCCTCTGCGCTCAATCAGACAGGACGTTATGCTCGGCATCGGTAATCTGGCAAAGTCGATCTTTGGCACTCCCAACGATCGCAAGGTGAAATCCGTCCGCCCGCTGGTCGCCCAGATCAACGCGCTCGAGCCGCGCTTCCAGCAGATGTCGGACGCCGACCTGATCGGCAAGACCCGCGAGCTGCAGGGCCGCGCCCAGTCCGGCGAAAGCCTCGACAAGCTTCTGCCCGAGGCCTTCGCCAACTGCCGCGAGGGCGCGCGCCGGGCGCTGGGCCTGCGGGCCTTCGACACCCAGCTGATGGGCGGGATCTTCCTGCACCAAGGCAACATCGCCGAGATGAAGACGGGTGAGGGCAAGACGCTGGTCGCCACCTTCCCGGCCTATCTGAACGCGCTCGCCGGCAAGGGTGTCCACGTCGTCACGGTCAACGACTACCTCGCCAAGCGCGACGCCGAGTGGATGGGCAAGGTCTTTGCCCAGCTCGGCATGACCACCGGGGTCGTCTATCCCTTCCAGGGCGACCAGGAGAAGCGCGACGCCTATCGGGCCGACGTGACCTATGCCACGAACAACGAGCTGGGCTTCGACTACCTGCGCGACAACATGAAGGGCTCGATCGAAGAGATGACCCAGCGCGGGCATTTCTTCGCCATCGTGGACGAGGTCGACTCGATCCTCATCGACGAGGCGCGCACGCCCCTCATCATCTCGGGGCCGAGCCAGGACCGCAGCGAGCTCTACAAGCTGCTGGACGTGATCGTGCCCGAGCTGACCGAGGCGCATTACAAGCTGGACGAAAAGACCCGCAACGCCACCTTCACCGAGGACGGCAACGAGTTCATGGAAAAGCGCCTGCAGGCGGCGGGCATCCTGCCGGCCGACCAGACGCTCTATAACCCCGAATCGACCACCATCGTCCACCACGCCAACCAGGCGCTGCGGGCCCACAAGCTGTTCAAGCGCGACCAGAACTATGTCGTGAAGGACGGCGAGGTGGTGCTGATCGACGAGTTCACCGGCCGGATGATGGCCGGCCGCCGCCTGTCGGACGGCCTGCACCAGGCGATCGAGGCCAAGGAGGGCGTCGAGATCCAGCCCGAGAACGTGACGCTCGCCAGCGTGACGTTCCAGAACTATTTCCGCCTCTACGCCAAGCTGTCGGGCATGACCGGCACGGCGGCGACCGAGGCCGAGGAGTTCGCCGAGATCTACAAGCTCGGCGTGGTCGAGGTGCCGACCAACCGCCCGATCCAGCGCATCGACGACCACGACCGCGTCTATCGCACCGCGGCCGAGAAATACGCCGCCGTGATCGAGGCGATCCGCGAGGCCCACGGCCGCGGCCAGCCGCTGCTGGTCGGCACGACGAGCATCGAGAAGTCCGAGATGCTGTCGGACATGCTCAAGGCCGAGGGCATCCCGCACAACGTCCTGAACGCCCGCCAGCACGAGCAGGAGGCGTATATCGTCGCCGAGGCCGGCAAGCCCGGCGCGGTGACCATCGCCACCAACATGGCCGGCCGCGGCACCGACATCCAGCTGGGCGGCAACGTCGAGATGAAGGTGATGCAGGCGCTGGCCGCGAACCCCGAGGCCCACCCCGACGAGCTGCGCGCCCGGATCGAGGCCGAGCACGCCGCCGACAAGCAGGCGGTGCTGGGGGCGGGCGGGCTCTTCGTGCTCGCCACCGAGCGGCACGAGAGCCGGCGCATCGACAACCAGCTGCGCGGCCGCTCGGGCCGCCAGGGCGACCCGGGCAAATCGCTGTTCTTCCTGTCGCTCGAGGACGACCTGATGCGGATCTTCGGGTCCGAGCGGCTGGACAAGGTGCTGTCCACGCTGGGGATGAAAGAGGGCGAGGCGATCATCCATCCGTGGGTGAACAAGTCGCTCGAGCGCGCCCAGGCCAAGGTCGAGGGGCGCAACTTCGACATCCGCAAGCAGCTGCTCAAGTTCGACGACGTGATGAACGACCAGCGCAAGGCGATCTTCTCGCAGCGCCGCGAGATCATGGAATCGGACGACGCCGGCGACATCGCGATGGACATGCGCCATCAGGTGATCGACGACCTGATCGACCAGTTCATGCCGGAAAAGGCCTATGCCGAGCAGTGGGACACCGACGGGCTCAAGGCCGCGGTGATCGAGCGGCTGAACATGGACCTGCCGGTGGCCGAATGGGCCGCCGAGGACGGGGTGGACCGCAACGTGGTGGCCGAGCGCATCCGCGAGGCGACCGACGCCTACATGGCCCAGAAGGCCGAGCAGTTCGGCCCCGAGCAGATGGCGCAGATCGAGAAGCAGGTGATCCTGCAGCAGATCGACGGCAAGTGGCGCGAGCATCTGGTGACGCTCGAGCATCTGCGCTCGGTCGTGGGCTTCCGCGGCTATGCCCAGCGCGACCCGCTGTCCGAGTACAAGACCGAGAGCTTCCAGCTGTTCGAGGGGCTTCTGGACGGGCTGCGCGGCGAGGTGACGCAGAACCTCGCCCGCATCCGCCCGCTGACCGACGCCGAGCGGGCCGAGATGATGCGCCAGTACCAGGCGCAGCTGGCCGCGCAGTCGGCGTCGATGCACCCCGAGCACGAAGAGGCCGAGGGCGGTGAGCCGTCGGCCCACGTCCCCGGCTTCGACGAGAACGACCCGACGACCTGGGGCGACCCGGCCCGCAACGACCCGTGCCCCTGCGGCTCGGGCGAGCGGTTCAAGAACTGCCACGGCCGGCTGGTCTGAACGGGGTGCGGAGAGGGTAGGCGGCGCGCCGCCTGCTGCTCTGCCGCGGTGCGATGGGGGGCTGCGGGGCGAGGCTTGCCCGCCATCCGGCGTCTGACCGACGCGCTCACTGGGGTGATGCGCCTAGATCCCCCGCAGTTCGCCCCGTAATCGGCAGCGACACGCTCCGAGGACGAAGGGGCCGGGGCGGCGCGCCCTCGGTTAACGCGCCGGGCCGTCGCGAGCGCGCCCCGCACCGGCCGATCCGGCCCGCCACGGCGCTCGACCCAGCGGCTCGGGCGCGCGGCTCAAGTCCTGTAACGGGCGGGTGGTCTGATCGAGGCGTCGGCCTCACCGCTCGCGCGGCGAGGTGGCGCAGACCCTCGCTCACATCCGACGCCTCACCGACGCCTGTCGGCGCGAGACGACGCGCCAAGTTGACGCGAAGGTCGGCCCGCAGCAGTTGGTGAAGGACCCCAAGAACGGGGGGCGGGGGCGGCTCAAGTCGTCGGTCCCGCACCGGGCCTTGACGAAAGCCGTTACACCACACGGGGCGACCTGGCCCACAAAGCTCCCTGCCCCTCCTGTTCGGGTAAGCAGTTCAACATCTGCCCGGCCGGCTGCGCTGCCGGCAGAGGGGTGGGTTTGGGCGGGCCGCGCGGAGTGACGCAGACCATCGCCCGCCTCCAGCCGGTGACTGACGCCAGCGGGGGGAGAGGAGGCGTCCATCTCCGGCACCGCCTGACGGACCGTTCGCCACGATCCACCCCAAGAGCGAAGCCGCCTATGGCGCCTCGTCCTCGGCCCCCCTGCGCCGGGCTTTGACGGGGACTACCCCACAACATCGGGCGATTCGGCTCAACGGGACCCTGCCCAGCGGTTCAGACAAGCCGTTTACATCAACCACGCGGCCGTCCTGACGACAGAGGGGCGGTCTGGGCGGTGCGAGGCGAGGAAGAGCAGACCCTCAGCAGCATCCCGACGCCGGCCGAAGCCGAGCAGGCCGAGAGGAGGCGCCCATCTCCGGGTTAGCCTGCGGGACCGTTGCCCACGATGAACTCCGAGGACGAAGCGGCCAGGGGCGGCCCGTCATCGCCCCCCCCGCGCCGGGCTTCGACGGGGCCTGCCCCACCACATCGTTCGGTGCGGCCCAACGGACCCTGCCCGCGGTTCAGGCAAAAGGTTCAAACCCGCCACGCGCAGCGGTCCTGACGGCACGGGGGTCGGCCTTCGCAGATGCGAGGCGAGGTGAAGCAGACCCTCGTTAGCGTCCCGCCGCTGGCCGAACCCGAGCGGGCCTAGAGGAGGCGTCCATCTCAGGCGCAGCCTGCGGGACCATTGGTCACGATGAACTCAGAGGACGAAGCGGGCAGGGGCAGCGACCCGACTGGCGACCTGCACGGATTCCCCGCGCACGACCGGGCAACGTCGGGCGACCCGTCCCGCAACAGTCGCTACCCGTGCGGCTTGGGCAAGCGCCACGCGAGGAATGTGATCGGCGATGCACGTGCTCACGGTCTCCGTCCGATCCGCGCCACCCCAACCCGCCCCGCGCATCCGCCAACCTGTCCGGTCCTACCCGCGCCTTTCGGCTCGCAGCCATCCCCGCTGCGCTCACCCTGGGGCCCTTCCGCCCCACCCGCGGCCGAGCTATGCGAGGGCCCATGAGCACCACCCTTCCGCGCGTTGCCATCCTGCTCGCGACGTACGACGGCGCCCGGTTCCTCGGCGCGCAGCTCGAGAGCCTCGCGGCGCAGCGCCATGCCGACTGGCGGCTGGTCGTCTCGGACGACGGCTCGCGGGATCTCACGCGCGAGGTGGTCGCGCGGTTCGCCGAAGCCCACCCGACCCGCGACATCCGCCTGATCGAAGGGCCGCGGCAGGGGGCGACGGCAAACTTCCTGTCGCTGATCGAGGCGGTCGCCCCCGGCGAGGCGCTTGCCTTCTGCGACCAGGACGATGTCTGGCTGCCCGACCGCCTCTCGCGCGGCATGGCGGCGCTGGCCGCGCACCCCGCGGGCGCGCCGCTGCTGCACGTCACCCGCACCACGATCTGCGACGAGAACCTGCGCCCGCTCGCGCCCGCGCCGCTCTACCGCCGCCCGCCGTCGTTCCGGAACGCACTGGTGCAGGCCTGCACGCCCGGCAACACGATGCTGGTGAACCCGGCCGGCGCGGCGCTCATGCGCGCCAGCGCGCGGGCGGCGGCAGAGGCGGAGGTGATCTCACATGATTGGTGGAGCTACCAGCTCATTTCGGGCGCCGGCGGGACGGTGATCCGCGATCCGGCGCAGACGGTCCTCTATCGCCAGCACCCGGGCAACGTGATGGGCCGCAACGACACTCTGGCCGCTCGTCTGGCGCGGCTGCGCGAACTCGGTGGAGGCGCCTATGGTGGCTGGCTCGCCGCCAACGCGAGGGCGCTGCAGCTAAGCGCCGCTCTGCTGACCCCCGAGGCCCGCGCGGTCCTCGTCCGCTTCGCCGCAGCGTTGGCGATGCCCGGTCCGCAGGCGGCGGCGACGTTCCTACGCCTCGGCCTCTACCGCCAGACCCGCACCGGAACCGCCGCCCTCCTCGCCGCCGCCGCAACCGGGCGGTTGGGGCAGGGCGGGAAGGGGAGGGCGGCGGTGCCCAAGGGGACTAGCTAGCTACCAACGGCCTGCGCCTGAGGCACGGGCTACCAACGGCCCGCGCTTGAGGCGTGCGACATTCTGCTGAACCAGAAGGCCCGTGCTTCCGCCACTCCCTGAACCTCAGCGCCCCTACCGCTCCTGCCGTGCAATGTCGCCGATGAGGATATCGGTGATCTCGGGCACGACACCCTGTGCGGTACCGAGCAGGCTCTGGCGCAGGACGCGCAGCTGCGGCTCGGCAGTGAAGTTGCCGTCGAACCCGCCGGTGTTGGCGTGGATCAGCATCTGCCGGAGCAGCGCATCGCGCAGCTTCAGCTCGTGGGCGTAGACCGTCTCGGTCGCGCCCCCCGGCATCTCGACCGAGAGCGAGAGCACCATCGTGCTGTCGAGCCGCCCGTCATGCAGTACCGGCACGAAGAACTGCTGGGGAAACTTGAACCACGCTGGCGCGCTGCCGTTGCCGGCACCGCCATGCCCGCCCGCGGCGGCGCCGTGGCCGCCCGCCGTGGCGGGAGCCGCGGCCTCATGTCCGCCGGAGGGGGCCGCCGTCGCCCCGTGCCCGCCCG
>NZ_JBHMQU010000035.1:0-28607 GCF_042435015.1 Paracoccus panacisoli
CCCAGCGCCTCGGCCCGCGCCAGCACCCGGTCGCGGGCGATGCGGGCGGCCTCGCGCCGCGCGGGCAGGTCGGGCCGCCGCGCCTCGGGCGCCTGCGGCAGCGCCACCAGCAGCGCCGATTCGGCGGGGGTCAGGCGGCGCGGCTCCTTGCCGAACCACATCAGGCTGGCCGCCCGCACCCCTTCGGTGTTGCCGCCATAGGGCGCGAGCCGCAGGTAGAGGTCGAGCACCCGCGCCTTCCCCAGCCGCCGCTCCAGCGCCAGCGCCACCCGCGCCTGTCGCAGCTTGGCGCGCCAGTCGCCGGGGGGCGAGCGCTCGAGCAGCCGCGCCGTCTGCATCGACAGCGTCGAGGCGCCCGAGACGATCCGCCCATGCGTGAGCGCCTGCCACCCGGCCCGCGCCACCGCCCACGCATCCACCCCGTCGTGGTCGGCAAAGCGCCGATCCTCCCACGCGATCAGCAGCTTGAGGAAGCCGGGGTCGACCCCCTCGGCGGGCGGGGCGAGGCGCCAGAGGCCGTTCTCGACCGGAAACGCGCGCAGCAGGCTGCCGTCGTGGGCCACCACCTCGGTGCCGGTGGCGACCACCAGCGGCGGCAGCACGGTGGCGTCGATCCAGGCCGAGAACGCCGCCCGTCCCCGGTCGGCGGCCCCGGCCATCACCCCCAGCGCCACCGCCGCCGCGATCAGGCGGCGGCCAGCCCGGCGCGGATCAGCGGGTGATCGTCGTCGTGCCACTGTCGGTCCAGGCCCTCCGCTCGGCGCGGTACATGTCCTCGACGCTCGCCGCCGGGTGGTGGAACCGCCCCGGCGTCACCGCCCGCAGCCGATAGGCGAGGCGGATCGGGTCCGACCCGCTGGCGTTCACGGCCGCGGCGAAGCGGTCCTGCCGGAACTCGGTCATGTCCGCCGTGCCGGTCTCGCCCAGCCAAGCAAGGTCGCCGGTCTCGCCGCTGGTGAGCAGGTTCGGGTTGTCGATCTCGAACCCCGCCGGCAGCGGGTCGGCGATCAGCAGCCGCCCGTCCGCCGGGCCAAGCGGCAGCACCTCGAGCACCGCGACGAGCCGCGTCCCCAGCGCCACCTGCGCCGGGTCCACCGGCAGGCCGGCCTCGGTGAAGTAGTGCCGGGCGATCTTGAAGGCGGTGCCGCCGGCCTTGGGCGGATCGACCGGCACGGCGGTCGCGCCGATCACCACCCGGACCGGCGCGGCGCCGCCGTTCGCCAGCGCCACCGGCGGCAGCGCGGCGGCGTCGCCCAGATCGACCAGCGGCGCCGACAGCGCCGCGCCGGAGAGCGTCAGCCCGCCGCCCGCGTCCCCACCAACGCTCAGCGCCTGCGCGGCGAGGACGAGCCAGCCCGCCTCCTGCGTCGAGAGCGCCGCCTTGTCGGCCCCCTCGGCGATCCCGGCCGACAGCGCCGCGCGGTCCACCGCCTGCGACCCCGCCTCGGCGGCGAGCGCCAGCACGCCCGCGCGGTCGCGCAGGATCGTGCCGTAGTCGGCGCGGAACAGCGCATCGGGCTCGCGCCCGGCGTCGGCCAGCGCCTGCGCCTGCCGGAACATCCGGTCGGCGCGCGGCTGGTCGCCCACCGCCGCCAGCGCCGCGCCCATCTGCGCGGCGGCCAGCGGCGTGGCGAAGCCCTCGCCCCCGGTGTCGGCGTAATAGCGCAGGTCGCTCACCACCGCCTGCCCCTCGCGCGCCAGCACATAGGCCGCATAGGCGGTCGCCGCATTCTCGTCGGGATCGGCGTTCTGCGGGTCGGCGGCGGCGTTGAGGCCGTTCTGCAAGGCCCGCAGCGCCGCCTTGAAGGACGCCTCGGGCACCGCATGGGCCGCCGCCCGCGCCCGGCCGAGGAAGTCGGTGACATAGGCCGTGAGCCAGCGGTCACCGCCTTCCGCGCGCCAGAGGCCGAAGTCGCCCTCGGCCGTCTGCCGGGTCAGCACCTGCGCGATGGCGTCATCGACCGCCTTCGGTTCGACCGACGGCGGGCGCGGCACGCCCTCGGGCATCAGCCCGGCGGCGTAAAGCTGCGGCAGCGCGCCCGAGGCGATCTGCTCGGTGCAGCCGTAGGGATAGGTGACAAGCCGCGCCACCGCGCCCGGCACGTCAAGCTGGGCATAGGCGCCCGAGGTCAGCGTCATCCGCCCGGTGCCGGGACGGAAGGCCCCCAGCGGGGCCAGATCCACCGTCTGCGCCGCACCGGGGGCCAGCGTCAGGTCGATCCGGCGCGTGACCGGCGCATCGCTGCGCGCGACCGGGATGGTCAGGTCCTTGGTCACCGTGCGCCCGTCCGGCAGCGTGGCCGAGACGCGCAGCGCGGCGGTGCCCTCGGCCTCGGGGGCGGTGAGCGTCAGGGGCAGGGTGACGGCCTGCCGGTCGGCCAGCGTGACCTCGCCCGGCAGGCCGTCGGTGGTCAGCGCCACGGCGGCAGGCGGCTCGGCCGAGCCTTCGGCGGCCGGCGCCTCGCTCGCGGCGGTCTGCACACCCGCAAGGTTCTCGACCCGCAGCGCCACCGCGCCGGGGGGACCGGCCACATGGGTCAGCGCGAGGCTCGCCTCGGCCGTGTCGCCGGGCGACAGGAACGCGGGCACGGTCGCGGTCATCACCACCGGGTCGCGGACCAGCATCGTGGTGTCGGTCTGGCCCACGCCGTCGGCGTTCCAGACCAGCGCCATGACCCGCACCTCGCCGTTGAAGTCGGGCAGCGGCACCTCGACCGTCACCTTCCCCTCGGCGTCAAGCGTCAGCGGGCCCGAGAACCACGCCATCAGCTTCTCGGTGGGCGGCGGCGCCTGGGTCTGCATCGAGGCGGCGTCGCCGCCCGCGCGGATCGCCGCGTCGGCGGCCCCGCCGGGCAGGATCAGCCGGCCGTAGAGGTCGCGCATCCCGACGCCCAGCCGGCGCTGGCCGAGGTAATGGGCGCTGGCCGAGGGGGGCTGGTAGCTGGTCAGGTTCAGGATGCCCTGATCGACGGCCCAGATCGTCGCCTGCACGGTCTTGCCCGGCGCCGCGCCCGCGACGGCGAGCGTCACCTGCGCGGTGCCGCGCGGGTCGGCCTCGGCGGGCGCGGTCAGCGTCGCCTGCAACGCCCGGTCGCCCGGCTCGACCGCGGCGGCGGCGATGCCGAGGCTGCGGACCGGGGTGTGGCGCGACAGCTCGCCCGTGCCTGCGGCGACCGGCCGGATGGCGCTGACCGCCACATAGGCGTTGGCGCCCCAGTCCTCGGTCACCGGCAGGTCCACGGTGTTGGTCCCCGCCGTGACAGGCACGGCCTTGAGGTCGATCACCCGGTTCGACAGGACAGAGACGACCGCGACCCCGTCCGCCGCGGCCTCGAGCGTCACCCGCGCGGTGTCGCCGATCCGGTAGGCGGGCTTGTCCAGCGCCACGCTCAGCCGGTCGGGCGTGTCGGTGCCGGTCGCGGCGACGCCCCAGCCGGCGTCGAAGCGCAGCGAGCTTTCCGCCCCGTCGCTGCCGGTCACGACCAGCTCGTAGCTGCCCCAGTCCACCGGCACGGTCAGCGTAGCCGGGCCGTCCTCGGGCTGGACCACGCCATTGGCGACCCGCGCGCGGCGGGTGATCGGCTGATAGCTCCAGTCCCCGCCGAGGGCGAACCACTGGTAGTCGGTGTCCACCCGGTTCAGCACCCAGTCGAGCCGCCCCGCGGTCGGCGTCAGGTCGGGGCCGAGCGCGACGAGGCTGAACTGCGCCTCGGCGCCCTGCGGCACGGTGCCGTCCGGGAACTCGGGGCGGATGCCGGGCGCCGGGCGGGCGGGGAGGACCAGCCGCGTGTCGGTGCGCTCGACCGGGCGGCCGGCGCCCTCGCGCAGGGTCAGGGTCAGCGCGGCCTCATAGGGCCGGGCGGACGCGGCGAGCGAGGCGGGCAGGTCCACGCGGGCGGCAAAGCGGCCCTCGGCGTCGGTGGTGCCGGCGGGCATGGCGACGTAATCGGGGGCGCTGTCGGCATCGGCGCGGCCGAAGACATAACCCTCCCACCCCGGCAGGGCGCGGGTGGGGGTCAGGCGCAGCGAGCCCTCGACCGGCAGGCCGGCGGCGGGGGCGCCGAACAGCCAGCGGGCGTCGATGGCGGCCGCGACCGGCTCGGCCGGCGACTGCGGCGCGTCGGGGAGGTTGAGGTCAAAGGCGATGCGCTCGGGGCGGAAATCCTCGACCAGCAGCCGCGCGGTGGCGAGCGGCGGGCCCTGATCCTCGAGCCGGAACTCGACCCGCCAGGCGCCGCGCGGGGCGGTGTCGGGGATCGGCACGGCGAGCGTATAGCCGCCCGCGCCCGCGGGTTCCGGCATCAGCCGGGCGTGCTCGACCCCGTCGGGGCGCAGCACCACGGCGCTGAGCGGCAGGCCGTCGATCGCCCGGCCGCGGTCGTCGCGGGTCATGACGGTGGCAAAGGCGGTCTCGCCCGCGCGATAGGCGCCGCGGTCGGTGGCGGCGAAGACATCGACCGGGGGGGCGGGCGGGTTGCCCTCGACGCCGCGGTCCGAGAGGTCGAACTCGGGGTCGATGAGCGACAGGAAGGCGAGGTCGGTGACCTCGTCGCCGCTGCGGGTGGTGGCGGTGACGACCGCGGGCTCGGCGGCGTCGCGGCCGCGGGTCAGCCCGGCGTCGAAGCGCGCAACGCCCTGATCGTCGGTCTGCGCCGTGGCCAGCACCGCGTTCCCGCGCGAGATCAGCGCCACCTCGACCCCGGCCCGGGCGGCGGCGTCCGAGAGGCCGCGCACCGCGACGGTCAGCCCGTCGCTGCCCGACCAGCTCGCCAGCCCGAGGTCCGAGATCATGAACCACTGCGCCGCCGCCGGCGCGACCTCGGCCGACACGCCCTCGACTTGCGCGGTCAGCACATAGATCCCGGGCGTCAGCGGCCCGGCCCCGGCGCGGTTGAGGTCGATCCGGTTCGCCACCTCGGCGTTGACCGGGTGGCTGCCGCCGCCCGCGGGCGGGGCGACGGTGGCGGTGCCGGTCCAGATCCGCTCGCCCATCCCGGCCGAGAAGGTCTGCGCGCCCCATTCATCCAGCGGTGCCGCGAAGATGCGGTCGCGCAGCGCCCGCACGAGGTTGCGGTCCGACATCCGGTAGAGCGTCAGCCCGACCTCGGGGGCGTTGACGGTGGTCAGCGTCAGCCCCTGGTCGCCGCCCGTGGGCAGCACATAGGCGCGGCCGGGGAACCGCGCCATCGGCGCCCGGTCGCGGACATACATCGAGAGGGTGACGGGCTTGGCCAGCACCTCGCCATCCGCGGCCGGCAGGCCGGGGCGCAGGGTGATGTCCAGCGCCGCGCCGCGCGCCATGCCGGTGATGCAGAGCTGGCTGCCCTCGCCCTCGACCGCCAGCCCCTGGTCGGGCAGCGCCACGAAGGGGCGGAAGTCCACACCCGGCGCCAGCTCGCCCGAGAAGTTCACGCAGGCGCGCGGGTCGGGGGTGTTGGCGTCCACCTGATTGTCGGTGACGCGGAAGCCGTGCCGGTCCTGAAAGCCCTCGATCAGCGTGGCGAGCTGCGCGTCACCCGCGCCGCCATGCGCCTCGGCATGGCGCAGCGCCTTGAGCCCGTCGGGGCCGCGGTCCTGCCGCTCGGCGATCAGCGCCCAGGCGGTCAGCGCCGGCAGCCCCGGCCCGGTGGTCCGCAACCAGGCGTTCAGCGCCGCCGACTGCGCGGCGCGGTCCATCTGGAAATCGTTGCCGCCGTTCTGCCGCCCCGCCGTCTCGAGCGCCGCCGAGAGCGCCAGCCAGTCGTCGGGCGCGTCGGTCGCGGCCGTCACCGCACCCAGCCAGCGCACCGCGCCGGTGGGGTCGTTGGCCTGCGCGGCGGCGTCGGCATAGCCGCGCAGCACGTCCAGCGGTTCGCCCGAGCCGGGGTAGAGCGTGCCCAGCCCCTCGGCCTGCCGCCGCGCGGCGGTCAGGTCGTCGGGGCGCAGCCAGCCCGCGGTGCCCTCGGTCCGGGCGGCCACGGCGGCGAGCGCCGCGGGGTCGGTCGCCAGCACCTGCCCCGACTGCGCGCCGACGAAGGGCGCAGGCGCGCCCGCGGCGGCCTTGGGGAAGCAGGCCCGCGAGCGGGCGTTGTAGGTCAGCGCCTGGCAGTCGGGGTTGGCAAGGCAGAGCTGCACGCAGGCATCCGCCGTGGTCTGGAAGATCGGGGCGAGGTCGCCGCCCGGCAGGTCCATGTCGGCCTGCAGCACCACCCGCCGTTCGGGCAGCGGCGATTCGGCCCATGCCGTGGGCGCGAGACCCAGCCCCAGCGCCAGGGCGAGAAGCGCGCCGAGCCCGCGGCGGGGGCGCGACAGGGGCCTCGCATCGGGCGTCGGACGGGGGGCTGCGGGGCGGAAACGCATCGGACCGGACATGGCAAACCCTCCTCGGGACGCGGCGCGGTCATGGTGCCACGACCGGGCCGGGGCGGCAATCGCCGGGACGGGCGGGCGGCCCGGCGGGCCGGTCCCGATGGCGTGAGGCGGGCCGCGGCGGGGCTGGTTGGGCGGCTGGCCGGGGGCCGGTCGGGGGCGTGACGGCCCGCGCGAGCCGGGCGGGACGGGGGCGAAAAACCAGCCCGGTCTTGTTTCCCCGGCACTTCTGCCGCAGTGTCGCGGCTGGACCCGCGCCAAGACGGGCCTCACGCGCCACCAACAGGACATCATCCCATGACATTCCAGATCACCGCCCGTGCGCTGCTGCTGGCCTCGGCCGTGGCCCTCTCGCCCCTCGCCCTGCCCGCCGCCTGGGCCGCGACGCCCGCCGACACGCTGGTCGTCGCCGCGACCATCGACGACATCATCAGCCTCGACCCGGCGCAGAGCTTCGAGTTCTCGGGCAACGACGTCACCCAGAACCTTTATGACCGGCTCGTGGACTTCGATCCGCTGGCGCTGGACAAGGGCTTCCAGCCCAGCCTCGCCGAAAGCTGGAAGACCAGCGAGGACGGCAAGACCCTGACGCTGACCATGCGCGAGGGGGTCAAGTTCCAGTCCGGCAACCCGGTCCGGGCCGAGGACGCCGCCTGGTCGATCCAGCGCGCCGTCAAGCTGGACAAGTCGCCGGCCTTCATCCTGACCCAGTTCGGCCTGACGCCCGAGAACGTCGAGCAGATGGTCAAGGCCGAGGGCAACACGCTGTCCATCACCATGGACAAGCCCTACGCCGAGACCTTCGTGCTGAACTGCCTCACGGCCAGCGTCGCCTCGGTCGTGGACAAGGAAACGGTGATGGCCAACGTCCAGGGCGAGGACCTGGGCAACACCTGGCTGTCGACGAACAGCGCCGGCTCGGGGCCCTATTCGCTGGCCGCGTGGCGTCCGAACGAGGCCGTCCAGCTCGTCGCCAACGAGGGCTATTTCCAGGGCGCCCCGGCGATGAAGCGGGTGATCGTCCGCAACGTGCAGGAATCCAGCGCCCAGCGGCTGCAGCTCGAGCAGGGCGACATCGACGTGGCCCGCAACCTGACCCCCACCGACGTCGAGGCGGTGGCCGGCAATGACGCGCTCAAGATCACCGACGAGCCGCGCGGCCGCATCCTCTACATGGGCCTGAGCCAGAAGGACCCGCTGCTGTCGAACCCGGCCGTCATCAAGGCGATGCGGCACCTCGTCAACTTCGAGGGCATGGCCGGCAGCTTCCTCAAGGGGCAGTGGAAGATCCACCAGAACTTCCTGCCCGAGGGGTACCTGGGCGCCTCGGACGACAACTCGTGGACCTATGACGTCGAGGCCGCCAAGAAGATCCTCGCCGAGGGCGGGGTGACGGGCGGCACCGTGACCACCAAGGTCCGCGACCTGCGCGAATATCTGGACGTGGCCCAGACGCTGCAGGCGTCGATGGCCGAGGCCGGGCTGACGCTCAACATCGAGCAGATGACCGGGGCGCAGGTGCTGGACGCCTATCGCGCCCGGCAGGTGCCGATCTTCCTGGGCGAGTGGGGGCCGGACTATGCCGACCCGCAGACCAACGCCTCGACCTTTGCGCTGAACCCCGACAACGAGGCCGAGAAGGGCTCGACGCTCGCGTGGCGCAACTCGTACGCCGTGCCGGCCGAGATGCAGGCCGCGGTCGAGGCCGCGGTGATCGAGGGCGACGGCGAGAAGCGCAAGACAATGTATCTGGACCTGCAGAAGCAGTACCACGACGTGGCCCCGATCCTGCCGCTGTTCCAGCGGGTCGAACAGACCGCCTCGCAGAAGGGCGTCGAGGGCTGGTCGGGCGGCGGCGCCGTGACCGCGGTGCAGTACCGCTCGGTGACGAAGAAGGCCGAGTAACCCTTGTCCACGACCGACCAGCTCGCCGGGCGGACCGCACCGCCCGGCTCTGCCGATCCGGGCCCCGAGGGTCCGGGCGCGTCCCCGCGCGGCCCCAGCCGCGCCATGCGCCGCACCCGCCAGATCGGCGGGGTGTTCCTGTCGCTGCTGCTGACGATGCTGGGGCTGCTGCTCGTCACCTTCATCATCGGCCGGGTGATGCCCATCGACCCGGTGCTGAAGGTGGTGGGCGAGCGCGCCACGCCCGCGCAATACGAGGCCGCGCGGCAGGCCATGGGCCTTGACCAGCCGCTGATCGTCCAGTTCCTGCGCTATATCGGCGACGTGCTGCAGGGCGATTTCGGGCGCTCGATCTCCACCGGGCATCCGGTGGCCGAGGACCTGCGCCGGGTGTTTCCCGCCACGCTCGAGCTGGCGGCGCTGGGCACGCTGATCGGGGTCACCGTGGGGGTGCCGCTGGGCGTCATCGCGGCGGCGAACCGGGGCGGCTGGATCGACCAGGTGGCCCGCGTGCTGGCGCTGGTCGGCTATTCGGTGCCGATCTTCTGGCTGGGGCTGATGGGGCTGCTGGTGTTCTACGGCATCCTCAACTGGGTCGGGGGGCCGGGGCGGCAGGGGATCATCTATGACGGCATGGTGCCGGTGAGGACCGGCCTGTTGCTGGTCGACACGGCGCTGGCCGGGGACTGGGCGGCGTGGCGGGATGCGTTCTCGCACATCATCCTTCCGGCCTCGCTCTTGGGCTATTTCAGCCTCGCCTACATCAGCCGCATGACCCGCAGCTTCATGCTCGAGCAGCTCTCGTCCGAGTACATCACCACCGCGCGGGTCAAGGGCCTGTCCGAGCGCCGGGTGATCTGGGGCCATGCCTTCCGCAACATCGCCGTGCCGCTGATCACCGTGATCGCGCTGTCCTTCGGCTCGCTGCTCGAAGGGTCGGTGCTGACCGAGATCATCTTCTCGTGGCCCGGCATCGGCAGCTACATCACCAAGACGCTGCTCGCCGGCGACATGAACGCGGTCCTCGGCGGCACGATCGTCGTCGGCACCTGCTTCGTGGCGCTGAACCTGCTCAGCGACATCCTGTATCGCGTGCTCGATCCGAGGGCCGGATGACCCCCCTGCCAGATCACGCCGCCACCCCGCAATCCACCCGCGACTGGCTTCTGTCGGACGCGCCCACCACCCGCCGGCAGGCGCGGCTGGGCGCGCTCTATCAGGGCTGGCTGGTGTTCCGCGCCAACCACCTGGCCGTGGTCGGGCTGATCATCCTCATCCTGCTGATCGGCAACGCGATCTTCGCCCCGCTGCTGGCCCCGGCCAGCCCCTACGCCCAGAACCTCGCCGAGCGGCTGCAACCGCCCTCGGCCGCGCATTGGCTGGGGACCGACCACCTCGGGCGCGACATCCTCTCGCGGCTGATCTGGGGGTCGCGGATCACGCTGTTCATCGTCGGCACGGTGGCGCTGATCTCGCCGCTGATCGGGCTGATCGTCGGCACGCTGGCGGGGTTCGCGGGCGGCTGGGTGGACCAGGTGCTGATGCGGATCACCGACATCTTTCTCGCCTTCCCCAAGCTGATCCTCGCGCTGGCCTTCGTCGCGGCGCTGGGGCCGTCGATCACCAACGCGGTGCTTGCGCTGGCGATCACCGGCTGGCCGCCCTATGCCCGCCTCGCGCGGGCCGAGACGCTGACCATCCGCAACGCCGATTTCATCGCCGCGGCGCGGATGCAGGGTGCCTCGCCGCTCAGGCTGCTGGTCCTGCACATCTGGCCGCTATGTCTCTCGTCGCTGATCGTGCGGGTGGCGCTCGACATGGCGGGGATCATCCTGTCGGCTGCGGGGCTCGGGTTCCTCGGCCTCGGCGCGCAGCCGCCGCAGCCGGAATGGGGGGCGATGATCTCGGACGGGCGGACCTACATCCTCGACTTCTGGTGGGTCGCGGCGATGCCGGGGATCGCGATCTTCCTCGTCAGCCTCGCCTTCAACTTCCTCGGCGATGGCTTGCGCGACGTGCTCGACCCCAAAGGGGGCGCGGAATGAGCGCGCCGCTCCTCTCGGTCCGCGACCTGCGGGTCGCCTTCCCCACGCGGCAGGGCGTGTTCGAGGCCGTGCGCGGCGTCAGCTTCGACCTGGGCCGTGAGCGGCTGGGCGTGGTGGGCGAATCCGGCTCGGGCAAGTCGATGACCGGGCGCGCCATCCTTGGCCTCGTGCGCCCGCCGGGGCGGGTCACGGCCGAGCGGATGGAGCTTGACGGCCAGTCGATCCTGAACCTGCCCGAGCGGCAGATGCGCGCCATCCGCGGCCGCCGCATCAGCATGGTGATGCAGGACCCCAAGTTCAGCCTCAACCCGGTGATGCGGGTCGGCGACCAGATCGTCGAGGCCTACCGCCAGCAGACCGGCGCCGGCCGCGCCACCGCCCGCACCCGCGCGATGGAGATGCTCGAGGCGGTCCGCATCCGCGAGCCGGAACGCGTCTTCGGCGCCTATCCGCACGAGGTCTCGGGCGGGATGGGGCAGCGGATCATGATCGCCATGATGCTCGCCTCGGGCCCGGAAATCCTGATCGCGGACGAGCCGACCAGCGCGCTGGACGTCTCGGTGCGGACCGAGGTCCTGCGGATCATGGACGATCTGGTGCGCGACCGCGGCATGGGGCTGATCTTCATCAGCCACGATTTGAACCTTGTCGCGCAGTTCTGCGACCGGGTGCTGATCATGTATGCCGGCCGGGTGGTCGAGACGCTCGCCGCCCGCGACCTGCACGCCGCCCGCCACCCCTATACGCAGGGGCTCTTGAACAGCCTGCCCCGCCTCGATGCCCCGGTCGAGCGGCTGGCGGTGCTGGAACGTCGGCCCGAGTGGAACGACGGCCCGCTCGACCCCGCGCTGGTCGATGCCTCGATGATCGATGCGTTCCCCGGGGGCGTGCGATGAGCGCGCCGATCCTCGAGATCCGCGACCTGCGCGTGTGGTTCGGCAACCCGCCGGACCGCGTGGATGCCGTCAAGGGCGTCGACCTGACCGTCGCGCGGGGCGAAAGCTTCGGGCTGGTGGGCGAATCCGGCTCGGGCAAGTCCACCATCCTGCGCGCTTTGGCGGGGCTGGCGCCCACCTGGTCGGGGACCATCACCGTCGATGGAGAGAGCCTGCGCGGCACCGCCCGCAGCAAGGCCTTCCACCGCAAGGTGCAGATGGTTTTCCAGGACCCCTATGCGAGCCTGCACCCGCGCCACACCGTCGACCGGGTGCTGGCCGAGACGCTGAAGCTGCAGGGCATGGACGACATCGACCGCCGGATCGCCCGGCTTCTCGATGACGTGGGGCTGGGGCAGGGCTTCCGCTTCCGCTATCCCCACCAGCTCTCGGGCGGCCAGCGCCAGCGTGTCGCCGTGGCCCGCGCGCTCGCCGGAGAGCCGGCGCTGTTGCTGCTGGATGAGCCGACCTCGGCGCTCGACGTGTCGGTGCAGGCGGAAATCCTGAACCTGCTCGCCGATCTGCGCGCCGACCGGGGGCTGACCTATCTGATGGTCAGCCACGACCTCGCGGTGATCGGGCATCTCTGCCAGCGGCTCGCGGTGATGCAGGGCGGGCTGATCGTGGACCGGCTGGACGCAGCGGCGCTGCGCGCGGGCCGCGCCGACAGCGCCTATACGCGGCACCTGATCGAGGCGTCGGCCAGCTACGTCGGCTCGGCGGGCTGAGGCCTAATCCCCCCGCCGCAGCGCCGGCAGGCCCACGCCCGTCGCGTCGAACCCGCCGTCCACCGCCAGCGTCTGCCCGGTGACGAAACTCGCCGCCTCCGACAGCAGAAACGCGATCCCCTCGCCGATCTCGCGCGCCTCGCCGTAGCGGTTCAGCGGAATGGCGTCGTAATAGGCGGCAATGATCTCGGGCGCGTGGACGGCCATGGCGAGCTTGGTCCGCACGGGCCCCGGCGCGATGCAGTTGACGCGGATGCCCTGCTCGCCCAGTTCCGCCGCGAACTGCTTGGTCAGGTGGATCACCGCCGCCTTCGAGGTGCCATAGGCGACCCGCAGGGTGGACGCCCGCAGCCCCGAGATCGAGGCGATGTTGACGATCGCCCCCCGCGTCTCGGCCAGCGCCGGCACCAGCGCCTGGGTGCAGAGGAACACCCCGTCGAGGTTGGTGGCCATCACCTCGCGCCACGCCTCGAAGTCGGTCTGCGGGGCGCGGGCGAACAGCGCCACGCCGGCGTTGTTGACCAGCCCGTCCAGCCGCCCGAAGCGGCCGAGCGCCGCGTCCCGCATGGCGTCCACCTCGGCGGGGATCGAGACATCCGCCACGATCGGATGCACCCCCTGCAACCCCGCGGCCGCCTCGGACAGCGCCGGGGCGTCGCGGTCCACCATCGCCACCTGCCAGCCGCGTTCGAGCAGGATTTCCGTGGTGGCGAGGCCGATGCCGCGCGCGGCCCCGGTGATCAGCGCGACCTTGGCGTGGGTGGTCATGGGCGATCCTCCATCGGTTCGATCAGCAGTTCCAGCGTCACGCCCACCGGGTTGGCGCCGCGTTTCAGCTCGCCTGACTTGATGCGCCCAGCGATGTCCACGACCTCGATCCCCACCCGCGCCCGACCCGCGCGCAGCACCGCGCCGTGCAGCCGCAGCTCGGTCGCAAGGCAGTCCATCCGGCCGCCTTGGGCGAAGCGCACATGGTCGATGCTGCCGAGCCCATGCAGCCTTGCCTCGGTGATGCCATGGGCGGCGGCGAGCGCCTCGATGGCCGTCACCACGTCCTCGCCCGGCGCGATCCGGGCCAGAAGCCCGTCGCCCGCGCCGTCGCCCTCGGGCTGGAACAGGGTGAAGGCGGTCTCGTCGTCCGGGCGCGCCACGAACCCGGCGTCCCGCGCCCCCAGCCCCGTCACCGGGGCGTCGGCGGCGACCACGCTCTCGAACGGCAACAGGTGCCCCATCGCCACCGGCGCGCGGCCCGCCTGCCACAACCCATGACAATGCAGGAACGCCGCCCCGTCGCGAGTCCCCACGCTGGCCGTGGCGCGAATGATCCGCGCCTCGCCGAGAACGTGGGTGTCGGAATACCACGCCGCATGAACCCCGTCGGAGGACAGCGCCGGCAGCACATACCGCAGCGGCGCGCAACTCACGCCGTCCAGAAACACCATCCCGCCGCGGCAGCCGGCCTCGGCGAACAGCCGCGCCACGCCCGCCATCACCGTCTCGCCGGCCCTGAGCACCCCCGCCACCGGCTCAAGCCGCGCCCGCACCGCACGCACCCGCTCGGCCGCGCGCGGGCCGGGGTGGACCATGCGCCCCTCAGGCGGTCCCAAATATCCTGGGGTCCGGGGCAAAGCCCCGGTCCTGCCCTTGCCGCTCATCCGCCCTCTCCCGTCCCGCCGCGGCGGTCGAGTTCCTCGCGGATCATCTTCTTGGTGATCTTGCCATAGGCGGATTTGGGCAGCGCCTCCCAGAACACCACGCGCCGCGGCAGCTTGTAGCGGCTCAGCTTGCCGTCGAGGAAGGCGGTCAGCCCCGCCTCGTCCACCTCGGCGCCCTCGCGCGCGACGCAGACCGCCCAGCCGACCTCGCCCCACAGCGGGTCCGGCATCCCCAGCACGGCGACCTCGCTGATCGCGGGGTGAGTGAGAATCTTCTCCTCGATCTCGCGCGGATAGACGTTGGACCCGCCCGAGATGAACATGTCCGACTGCCGCCCGGTGATGTAGAGATACCCCGCGGCGTCCATGTGGCCGAGGTCGCCGGTGCGGAACCAGCCGTCGCGGAAGGCCTTGGCGTTGGCCTCGGGGTTGTCGTGATAGCCCGCGAAGACCGCCGGGCCGATCACGCAGATTTCCCCTGTCTCGCCCGGCGCCACTTCGCGGCCCGCGTCGTCCTGCACCTGCACCTCGATCCCCGTGCGGGGAAAACCGCAGGTGCCGATCCGCGCCGTCGCATCATCCGCGTCATGCGCCCAGGCCGGCAGGACGGTGATGTTGCCCGTGACCTCGCCCAGCCCGAAATACTGCACCAGCACCGGGCCCAGCGTCGCCAGCGCGCGCTTCTGATCCTCGCGGTACATCGGCGCGCCGGCGTAGATCACGTAGCGCAACGACGAGATGTCGGCGCTGGCGGTCGCGGGATGCTCGACCAGCAGCTTGAGGATGGTGGGCACGGTGAACATCGTGGACACCCGCCACTCGGCCACCAGCCGCCACACCGTCTCGACGTCGAAACGCTCGGACGGCATCAGGACCGTCTTGACCCCCCGCGCCACCTGCGTGAGCTGGTGCACCCCCGCGCCATGCGAGAGGGGCGCCACCACCAGCGAGGCATCCGCCCCCGTCAGCCCCGGCATCAGGTCGGCGAGGTGGTTCGTTACCACGAACCCCATCTGCCCATGCGTCAGGACCGAGGCCTTGGGCCGCCCGGTGGTCCCCGAGGTGAAGAAGAACCAGCAGGGATCGTCGCGCTCCACCGCCGCCACCTGCGGGCGCTGGCCCATGTGATCCTCGGTCAGCGCCTCGAGCGCGGGGGCGAAATCCCCGCCGCCGATCGACAGCGTCCAGGCCAGTTCGGGGCAGTCCGCCTGACAGGCCGCGGCGTGGTCGGGAAAGGCTGCGTTGCAGATCAGCCCGCGGGCGCCCGAGGCCTGGGTCAGATAGACGACCTCGTCGGGCGTCTGGCGGAAGTTGGCGGGCACCCACACCCCGCCCGCCCGCCAGACCGCGAACATCGCCTGCATCATCTCAAGGCAGTTCTGCGACTGGACCATCACCCGGTCGCCCTTCTGCAGCCCCAGCCGGTCCTGCAACCCCGCGGCCAGCGCATCCACGCGGGCGTCGAACTCGGCCCAGCTCCACCGCGCATCGCCCATCACCAGCGCCACCCCCTCGGGGTCACGCCGCGCGGCCTGGGTGAGCAGCGTGGCGAGGTTCATGACGCGGGTCGAGACCGGCCTCATCGCACCCGCTCGAGGATCGAGCAGTAGTTGGCGACCGCCGCCCCGCCCATGTTGAACACGCCCGCGAGCGTCGCGCCCGGCACCTGCATCGCGCCCGCCTCGCCCACCAGCTGCATCGCCGCCATGACGTGCTGGCTGACGCCCGTGGCCCCGATGGGATGTCCGCGCGCCTTGAGCCCGCCCGAGGGGTTCACCGGCAGTGCGCCGTCCATCCGCGCGGTGCCCTCGCGCACCACTCTCCAGCCTTCGCCCGCCGCGGCGAGGCCCATCGCCTCGTATTCGATCATCTCGGCGATGGTGAAGCAGTCGTGCGTCTCGACCAGATCGAGGTCCGCGATCCCGAGCCCGGCCTGCGCCAGCGCCCCGGCCCAGGCGCGATGCGCGCCCTGAAACGCGATGGGGTCGCGCCGCGAGAGCGCCAGCAGGTCGCCTGCCTGCGCCCGCGCCCGGAACCGGACCCCGCGCGCCAGCCCCGCGGCCGTCGCCGCATCCGCCAGCACGAGGGCCGCCGCCCCGTCCGAGATGAGCGAGCAGTCCGTGCGCCTCAGCGGCCCGGCCACCAGCGGGTTCTTGTCGCTCGGTGTGTTGCAGAACTCGACGCCGACATCCTTCTGCATATGCGCCAGCGGGTTGCGCGCCCCGTTCGCGTGGTTCTTGGCGGCGATCATGGCGAGTTCCTCGCTGCGATCCCCGTGGCGCTGGAAATAGCTGTTGGCGATCTGCCCGAAGACGCCGGCAAAGCCGCCCGCGACGCCGGCCTCCTCGGGGACAAAGCTCGCGGCCAGCAGGATGTCGCCGACCTCGGCCACCGGGGTCGCGGTCATCTTTTCGGCCCCGATCACCAGCGCCACCCGGCCCCGGCCCGAGGCGATGAAATCCGCCGCCGCGTAAAGCGCGGCCGAGCCGGTGGCGCAGGCGTTCTCGGTCCGCAGAAAGGGCACCCCGGCCAGCTCGGGCGTGCCCATCGCCACCAGCGCGCCCTGAAAATCCTGCCGCGAAAAGCCGTTGTTCCAGACGCCCACGAAGATCCCGTCCACCTTGCCCGCCGTGACGCCCGCGTGGGCCAGCGCCGGGCCCGCGACTTCGGCCATCAGGGCCTGCGTGTCGGGCGCCTCGGACTTGCCGAACTTCGTATGCGCCCAGCCGATGATCAGCGGGTCGTTCGGCCGAAGGGTGGGGTCGGTCACGTCAGCATCCTTTCCGGGGTCAGGTGATGGGCCAGCCGGTCGGCCAGCGTCGCGGCCTCGGCCCGGAGCAGGCGGGCCAGATCCTCCTCGCGCGCCGGGCCCATGCGCGTCTCGACCGCCGCGATCGAGAGCGCCGCGGCGGGCCGCCCGTCGGGCCAGAGCACCGGCACGCCGATCCCCCATGAGCCCGCGACGACCCGCCCGGGGTTCAGCGCATGGCCGGTGGCGCGGGCGCGGGCCACGTCGCCCGCCACGTGGGCGGCGGCCTCCTCGCCCATCCGGGCGTTCAGCGCGGGGGCGAGGCGCCGCAGCGCCGCCTGCGCCTCGGCCTCGGGCAGCGCGGCGAGCAGCGCGATCCCCGCCGCGCCCGCGCCCAGCGGGTTGCGGTCGCCCGCGAGCATCGCGTGGGTGCGGACCGGGTGGGCGCCCTCGATCCGCGTCAGGCACAGGTATTCGTCGCCCTGCGGCACCACGACGAAGGCGCTGTCGCCGCTTTCCGCCGCCAGCCGGGCCACGCAATCGGCGGCCAGCCGCGCCATGTCGTGCCGCCGCCCGGCACGCAGGCCCAGAAGCCACGCGCCGGGCCCGAGGTGATAGGCGCGGCTGCCGCGGTCCTGTTCCACCAGATGCGCGGCGATGAGCGAGATCAGCAGCCGCCGCGCGGTCGGTTTGGACATCCCCGCCGCCTCGGCGAGCGTGGCCAGTGTCGCGCCCTCGGCCGGGGCCCGGCCCACCGCCGCGAGCAGCCCCAGCGCCCGGTCCACCGCCTGCGCCCCGCCCTGCACGACAGGGACGGGGGTGGCGGGGCCGGGCGCCGCGGCCAGCGGGGCGGGCCGGGACAGCATCAGGCGAGCGTCCGGCCGATGGCCTTTTCGAGGATCGCCCAGGCCTCGTCGCCGTACTTGCCCTTCCACTCGGCATAGAAGCCCGCCTCGCGCAGCTTCGCCTCGAACGGCGCCGGATCGACCTCGTTGAATACCAGCCCCGCCTTTTCCAGGTCGCCCTTGAGCGAGGCGTTCAGCGCCTGCACGTCGGCGCGCTGGTTGACCGCCGCCGCGTTGAAGTGCTTGGCGACGACGGCCTGCAGATCCTCGGGCAGCCCGCCCCAGGCGCGGCGGTTGGCGAGCATCCAGAACCCGTCCCACATGTGGTTGGTGAGCGAGCAGTATTTCTGCACCTCGGCCAGCTTCGAGGTCGAGATGATGGCGAGCGGGTTCTCCTGCCCGTCCACGATCCCGGTCTGCAACGCCGAATAGACCTCGGCGAAGTTGATCGAGGTCGGCGCGGTCCCCAGCGCCGTGAACATCGAGGTCCAGAGCGGCGAGACCGGCACCCGGATCTTCATCCCCTCGAAATCGGCGGGGGCGGTGATCGGCTTGACCGACGAGGTGGTCTGGCGGAAGCCGTTGTCCCAGATTTTCTCCATCACCACGAGGCCGGATTTCTCGATCTCGGCCCGCTCATAGGCGCCCAGCTCGCCGTCCATCGCCGCCCAGACGGCGTCGTAGTTCGGGAAGGCGAAGCCCACCCCGTTGATCGAGGCGTTCGGCACCAGCGTCGACAGGATGATCGGCGACAGCAGGAAGAACTCGACCCCGCCCGAGCGCAGCTGGCCCAGCACGTCGGTGTCGGCGCCAAGCTGGTTCGACGGGAACACCTGCACGTCGACGCGGCCGCCGGTTTCCTCGGCGATGGCCTTGACGGCCTCCGCGGCGCGGATGTTCGTCGGGTGGGTCATCGGCTGGTTGTTGGCCAGCTTCATGGTGAACTCGGCGGCCCGCGCCGGGCCCGGGCGCAGGAACGGCGCGGCGAGGCCGGCGGCGGCGGCGCCGAGCAGAAGCGTGCGGCGGGTGGTCTGCATGGTGGTCTCCTCCCAGAGAGTTAAAGATAGGCAGTGGACAGCGCCGGCACCGCGGCGATCACCGCGAGGCCGGCGAGCAGCGCGGCGAGATAGGGCCAGATGCGGCCCATCACCTGATCGGGCGAGATGCCCGCGATCTTGCAGGCGATGTAGAAGCCGATGCCGATGGGCGGGGCCATCAGGCCGATGTTCATCGCCGTGACGACGACCATCGCGTAGTGGATGTCGTTGATCCCCAGCGTCCGGGCGAGCGGGAACATGATCGGCGCCAGCAGGACGATGGCGGGCAGCCCCTCGAGCACGCAGCCGAGGATCAGGAAGACCACGATCGAGGCGACCAGAAAGATCGCCGGCCCGCCCGGCAGCCCGGCCATCAGCGCCGTCAGGTCGCGGGCGAACCCCGACTGGGTCAGCGCCCAGGACATGGCCGAGGCGGTGCCGAGGATCAGCAGGATCGCCCCCGACATGGCCACCGTCTCGACCAGCATCGGCACCACCCGGCGGCGCGGGATGCCGCCGTAGAGCACCACGCCGATCACGAAGGCATAGACCACGGCGATGGCCGAGACCTCGGTCGCGGTGGCGATGCCGCCGCCGACGAGGCTGCGGATCATGAAGGGCAGCGCCAGCGCCGGGGCGGCGATCAGCGCCGTCCTGCCGATGAGCGACATCGGCGCGCGGCGCACCCCGCCCATGTCCTCGCCCCGCGCCTTCCAGCGCGCGAGCACCGCCAGCACCAGCAGCAGCACCATGGCGATGACGAAGCCCGCGGTGAAGAGCCCGGCGATGGACACGCCGGCCGCCGAGCCGAGCACGATCAGCACGATCGACGGCGGCACCGTGTCGGCCATCGCCGCGCCGGTGGCGAGCAGCGCGGTCATCTCGGCCGGCGAATGGCCGCGGCGGCGCATCTCGGGGAAGAGCGCCGGGGCCACGGTCGCCATGTCCGAGACCTTGGACCCCGAGATCCCCGAGACGAGGAACATCGAGCCGAGAAGCACGTAGCTCATCCCCGCCTTCACATGGCCCAGAAGCGAGGCGAGGAAATTGACGATGGCGCGCCCCATCCCCGTCTCGTCAAGGATGCAGCCCAGAAGCACGAAGACCGGCACCGATAAAAGGATCAGCGACGACATCCCCTCGTCCATCCGGCCCAACATGACGAACACCGGGGCGTGGCTGGCGAAGGTCAGATAAGCGAGCGTGCCGAGCGCGAAGCAGAAGGCGATGGGCACCCCGATGGCCAAGAGCCCCGCCACGACCAGCCCGAGGAACAGCGGCAGGTTCCAGTTCCCGAAGCCCGCGAGCGTCGGGCGCGCCCCCAACAGCACCGCCACCAGCGCCCCGATCAGCAGGATCGAGCCGAAGATCGCCGGCCAGTCGCGGCTGCGGGCCACCGACAGCAGCATGAGGATGGTCATCAGCCCGATCCCCGCCGGCAGCGCCGAGGCGCGGATCGACATCGGCAGGCCCATCGCGGGCGAGGTGATGAAGGATTCCTCATAGGCGTAGCTGACCGCCTCGGGCAGCAGCCGGATCAGCAGCACCGCCACCGCGATGCGCCCGAACACGTCGAGCGCCCGCTGCATCCGCTCGGAGAAGAGCGGCAGCACGATGGTCAGCCGCAGATGCTCGTGCCGGTCCACGGCGATGGCCGCGCCCAGCATCGCCATCCAGATGAAGGCGAGCGAGGCGAGCTCGTCGCCCCAGATCAGCGGGTGATGCAGCACGTAGCGGAAGAACACGTTGGCGACGACCACCGTCATCATCAGCGCCAGCAGCGCCGCGGCGGCGAGTTCCACCGGGCGCATCCACGGCTCGGCCTTCTTCGGCTCGGTCAGCGTCTCGATGCCGCCGAGCGCAAGCTCGGCGTCCGATTCCTCGGCGCGCTCCATCCGTCTTCCCCCGCCGCGCGCGTTCCGCCTTATGGAGCGGGGGTCGCGTCGCGTTCTCCTCAGACGACAGAGAAACCGCGGAAAACGCTGCGGGCAAGGGAAAAATGCGGGTTGTGGGTGTTCCGCAATATGGAACGGAGATGTTGGCCCTATCGCCCCCTCACCGTGTGACGCCACGTCGCTTTCGCGCAGCCCGCAGCGCGGCGTAGGCTTCGCCCCGAAGCGGCGGGGGGAGGCCAGCCATGACCGAGATCAGGGGCGCCGTGGCGCTGGTGACCGGGGGCGCGTCCGGGATCGGGCGCCTGACCGCCGAGCGGCTGCTCGCCGCCGGGGCCGCGCAGGTGGCGCTGTGGGACGTGGATGCCGCGGCGCTGGCCCGCAGCGCCGCGCAGCTCGGGCCTGCGGTGACGGCGGTGCGCGTGGACCTCTCCGACCCCGACGACCTGTCGCGCGCCATTGCCGAGGCCGAGGCGGCGGGCTTCGCCCCCGACATCCTGATGAACAACGCCGGCATCGTGGTCGGCAAACCCTTCGCCGATCACTCGGACCGCGACATCCGCCGCACCGTCGAGATCAACAGCGTCGCCCCGATGGTCCTGACCCGGGCCTTCCTGCCGGGCATGATCGCCCGCAAGCGCGGGCACATCGTCAACATCGCCTCGGCCGCGGGGATGCTGTCGAACCCCAACATGGCGGTCTATGCGGCCAGCAAATGGGCGATGATCGGCTGGTCCGATTCGCTCAGGCTCGAGATGGAGATGGGGCGCACCGGGGTCCGCGTCACCACCGTCGCCCCGACCTACATCGACACCGGGATGTTCGCGGGCGCCAAGCTGCGGCTGATCCCGCTGCTGAAGCCCGAGAAGGTCGCGGATGCGATCCTGCGGGCGATCCGGCGCGACCGCATCTTCCTGCGCCTGCCCGCGATCGTAAACACGCTGCCGCTGCTCAAGGGGCTGATGCCGGTGCGGGTGTTCGATGCGGTGGGGGCGCGGATGTTCGGCGTCTATCACTCGATGGACCGCTTCAGGGGGCGGGAATGAGCGCGGCGGACCTGCTCGCCCGCCAGCGCGCGTATTTCGCCGCCGCGCCGCGCCCGGATGCGGCGGCGCGGCGGGCGGCGCTGGCGGCGCTCGCCTGCGCCATCCGCGCCCATGAGGCGGCGCTCATCGCCGCCGTCGATCAGGACTTCGGCGGCCGTCCGGCGGCCGAGACGCAGGCGCTGGAGCTCGTGCCGCTCTACGCCCAGATCGCCCACGCGCGCCGGCACCTCGCGCGCTGGATGCGGCGGCGGCGGGTGGCGGGCTCGCCGTTCCTGTGGCCGGCGCGGGCGTTCTGGGAATACCAGCCGCTCGGGGTGGTGGGGGTGATCGGGGCCTGGAACTATCCGATCCTGCTGACCCTCGGCCCGGCGGTCGAGGCGCTCGCGGCGGGCAACCGCGTGGTGATGAAGCCCTCGGAACTCGCCCCCCGCACCGCCGAGGCGCTGGCCGCGCTGGTCGCTGGCGCCTTCCCGCCTGAGCGTCTGGCCACCGTGACGGGTGGGGTCGAGGTCGCCCGCGACTTTTCGGCGCAGCCCTGGGACCATCTGGTCTTCACCGGCTCGACCCGGGTCGGGCGCGAGGTGATGGCGGCAGCGGCGCGGAACCTGACGCCGGTGACGCTGGAGCTGGGCGGCAAGTCCCCCGCGATCCTGCACGACAGCGCCGACCTGCCCCGTTTGGTGGGGCGGCTGATGACCGGCAAGCTCTACAACGCCGGGCAGACCTGCGTGGCCCCGGATTATGCGCTGGTCCCGCCGGGCCGGATCGCGGCGTTCGAGGCCGAGGCAACGCGGGCGGTGGCGCGGCTCTACCCCAAGGGGCTCGGCGCGGACTACACGCGGATCGTGAGCGACGGGCACCTGACCCGGCTGCGCGATCTGGTCGCCGACGCGCGCGGACGCGGCGCGCGGGTTGTTGAGCTCGCCCCGGTGCCGCCCGGTGCCAACGGCCGGATCATGCCGCCGACGCTGGTGATCGACCCGGACCCCGACAGCCTGCTGATGCGCGAAGAGATCTTCGGCCCCGTCCTGCCCGTGGTCCCGGCCGGGACGCTCGACGCGGCGCTGGCGTTCGTCAACGCAAGGCCGCGCCCGCTCGCGCTCTACTACTTCGACGACGACCGGGGGCGGCAGGATGAGGTGCTGGCGCGGACCATGTCGGGCGGGGTGACGCTGAACGACACGATCTTCCACCTCGCGCAGCTCAACCTGCCGTTCGGGGGCGTCGGGGACAGCGGCATGGGCGCCTATCACGGGCTCGACGGCTTCGCGCAGTTCTCGAAGAAGCGGCCGGTGATGGTGCAGGCGCGCTGGGCCGGGACGGCGCTGGTGCGCCCGCCGTGGGGCGCCCGCGGGCAGCTGGTCGGCACGCTGCTCGCCGCCGCGCGCAGGCTCGCAGGGGCGAGCCGCTAGCCCTCGGCCGCGTCGAGGAGCCCGCCGACCCAGCGCGCCGCGAGCCAGCCCGCCGGGACGGTCAGCGGCACGGCCAGCGCCATCGCCAGCCACGGGCTGAGGCTGCCCCAGCCCATCGCCTGCCCGATCAGCGCCCCCATGAACAGGTTGATCGCCACCGCCGCCCAGACGAAGGGCGCCAGCCCGAGCGCCAGCCGCCAGCGGAACGGGGCCCGGCCTGCCGCAGGGACCGGGCCACCGCACCGCTCAGTGGCTGGTGCCTTCCTCGAAGTGGATCTTGTTCCAGACATTGTACTTCCCGCTGGGCTTGCGCATCGGCAGGCGCTTCACCTCTTCAAGCGTCTTGGCGTCGTAGACGATCACCGCGCCCTCATCCTCCCACACCGAAACGAGCGCATAGCGGCCGTCCTTGGTGAACTCGGTATGCGCGACGGTCTTGCCCGGCGCGGGGTTCAGCGTCTTGACGATCTCGAGCGTCTGCTTGTCGATGATGTGCATCTCGTCCTTGTGCGGGCCGAAGAAGACGTCCGCCCAGACATAGGGCGAGGTCTCGTGGCTGCGCAGGAAGAACCCCGGCCCGTCGGTCTTGATCTGCTTGACCAGACTCCAGTCGCTCATGTGGGCCGGCGTCGGGCGAGGTCGCCACCTCCCAGATCTCGGGGGCGTCCTTGAGGGCGAGGATGAAGCTCTTGCGATCGGGCGCCTGATAGACCGCCGAGACGCGGCTGGGGGTGCCGTCCTTGGCCCTGACCTCGATCACCTTGACCGGCTCGAGCGTGGCGGTGTCGAGGATGGTCAGAGTCTGCGGCAGGTAGTTGGCGACGGCGAGCCACTTGCCGTCGTGGCTCATGGCGATGTTGCGGCTGTTGAGCCCGGCGCGGACGCGGCCCACCTCTTTCAGCGACCAGATGTCGTATTTCTCGACCCAGCCGTCGCGCGACATGACGAAGACGTAGCGCCCGTCGGGCGAGAACTTCGGCCCGCCGTGGACGGCGTAGGGCGTGGGGAAGCGGTCGAGCACCTCGAAGCTGTCGCCGTCCAGCACGCTCACGTGGTGGTCGCCGGTTTCCACGACCAGCGTGATGTTCATCGGGTCGGCGGTGAACACCGGCTTGTCGGCGGGGGTGTAGTCCTCGGCCATCACGCGCGAGGCGGCGATCTCGGGCGCGCCCCAGGCGGGCACCTCGGCCACCGGGGACTTGATGAACGCGACGAGCCCGGCGATCTGCTCGGGCGAGAGCGTGCCCTCGAACCCCGCCATCTGGGTCGAGGGGCGGCCATGCGCGATCACCGCGTCAAGGCCCTTGACCCGCCCCAGCGTCTCGGGGATCAGCGCCGGCCCGGTGCCGCCCATGCGGTTCTCGGCGTGACAGGAGGCGCAGTGCTCGGCGTAATCCGTCGCGGCATCGGCCAACGCCGCGCCCGGCAGGGCCAGCGTCAGCGCCAGCGACAGCGGGCGCAGGGGTATCCGGGCCAGAAAGACACCGGAGCGTGCGCGCGCGGGCGTTTCCTTCTGGTGAAAATCCCCCCGCCGAGGGCGTCTTTCAGAAGAAACGATGCGCGGGATCATGGCTCTTGCCTCGGAACGGGGAAACGGTCAGCCGGTCGAGGTCGTGCGCAACCCCGATCTCGGCGTGGGAGAGATAGCAGGCCGGGTCCTCGGCCCACGGGTCGCCGGTCAGCTGCAGCGCCCGGATGCGGGTGTTGCCGCCGCACACGTCCTGGAAGGCGCAGGCGCCGCAGCGGCCCTTGAGCGGGCGGGGCCGCGTCCGCAGCGTCGCCAGCATCGGGTCGTCGCCCGTCCACCACGCGCTGAATGGCTTTTCCTTCACCGAGCCGACCGTGTAGTCCGACCAGTAGGTGTCGGGGTGCACCTTGCCCTGCGGGTCGATGTTGGCGACCCCCAGGCCCGACGAGTTGCCGCCCCACGCCACGAGATGCTCGCGCAGATGCGCCACCGCCTCGGGCGCGAAGCGGGCCTCGGCCCAGCGCAGGAAATACACCGCGTCGGCGTCGTTGTTGCCGGTCACGATCTCGAGCGGGCGGCCGTACGCCACCGCATCCCAGCCGCGCTCGATCAGCAGGTCCATCGCCCGGCGGGTGTGGTCGTGCTCCTGATCCTCGCCGCGGTGCTTGTCGCCGCGCCCGGCATAGACGAGGTGCGACAGGTAGAACTTGTCCACCCCCTCGGATTCGCACAGGTCGAGCATCTGCGGCAGCTGGTCGCCGTTGTCGCGGGTGATGGTGAAGCGCAGCCCCACCTTGACGCCGCGCGCCTTGCACGCCCGGACCCCGGCGAGGGCGTTGGCAAAGGCCCCCTCGACCCCCCGGAACCAGTCGTTCGTGGCCCCGATCCCGTCGAGGCTGATGCCGACATAGTCGAACCCCAGCGCCGCCACCCGGTCCGCCACCCCCGGCTCGCCCAGCTTCGTGCCGTTGGTCGAGAGCGACAGGTGGCGGAAGTCGAGCGCCCGCGCCCGCTCGGCCAGATCCCAGAAGTCGAAGCGCGACAGCGGCTCGCCGCCCGAGAGGATCAGCGCCGGGATGCGGAAGGCGGCGAGGTCATCGAGCACCCCCATCGCCTGGTCGTGGGTCAGCTCGCCCGGAAAGACGTTGTCGGAGCTGACGGTATAGCAGTGCCGGCACTTGAGGTTGCAGGTGCGGGTCAGGTTCCAGATCACCACCGGCTTCACAGATCCCGGCGTGCCGCGGCGGCGCGCCGGGGTGGGGTGCTTGAGCTGGTGCATGTACTGGGTCAGGCGGAACATGGCGTTCCCTTCTCAGTCGGCCAGCCGAAGGCCGGTCTTTTTCAGGATGCGCGTCGAATAGAGGATGTCGGACGCGCGACAGGCAGGGCCGATGATCGCCTCGACCTCGCGGCGCTTGGCCTCGACCTCGTCCCGGCCCGAGCCGTGCAGCATGGCGAAGAGGTTATAGGGCCAGGCCGGCCGCGCGCGGGGGCGTTGGTAGCAGTGGGTGACATAGGGCAGCGCGCCGATCCGGGCGCCGAGCGCGCTGATCTGGTCGTCGTCCACGTCCCAGACGCTCATCCCGTTCGCGGTCATGCCGAGCGCGTAGTGATGCGGCGCGATGGCGATGCGGCGGATGATCCCGCGCTCCTGCATCGCGGCGATGCGCTCGATCACCTCGGCCTCGGTCAGGCCGATCACGGCCGCGACCTCGGCATAGGGGGCGGGCGTCAGCGGCAGCCCGGCCTGCGTGGCCTTGACGATGCTGCGGTCGATGGCGTCAAGCGGGGTCATGCCGGCACCCGGAAGCCGATGAAATATTCCTCGAGCTTTGGAAACAGCATCACGCTCAGCCCCGTCTCTGCCTCGATCGCCCCGGCCGCGCGGGCAATGCCCTCGGGCCGGTCGGTGGCCAGCACGAACCACATGTTCAGCGCGTGGCTGCGTTCATAGTTATGCGCCACCTCTGGCCGCGCATTGACCTTTGTCACGACCTCGTACCAGCGTTCGGCGGGCACCGCCATCGCGCAGAGGCAGAAGGCCCCGCCCATGGCGGCGGCGTCGAAGAACGGGCCGAAGCGGGTGATGGCGCCGATCTCGCGCAGCCGCGCGATCCGGGCGATCAGCGCGTCGCCGGTGATCCCCAGCGCGGCGCCCGCGTCGTCATAGGGGCGCGGGGTAATCGGGAACCCCTCCTGCAGCGCGTTGAGGATCGCGCGGTCGGTGGCGTCGAGCGCGCCCTCGGGCAGGGTCTGGCGGGCGGGGCGGGTCATGCGTCCGCCTCGGCGGGGTGCGCGGCAGGGGCCTCGGCGGAGGCCTCGATCAGCGCGCCGCGCTGCTTGAAGCAATGGGTCGAGAACAGGATCTTGTGCGGCGCGTCCGACAGCGCCGGCAGGGCGCGGGCGCGGGCCAGCACCGCCATCGCCTCGGGGCGGGTGCGGGCATGGATCATGCAGAAGAGCGGCCAGTCCCAGACCCCGGGCACCGTCCGGCGCTGGTAGCAGAGCGTCACCCCCGGCAACTGCGCGAGCGCGGTGCCGGCGGACTCGATCCGGGACTCGGGCAGGCGCCAGACCACCATCGCGTTGGCGGTCCAGCCGAGCGCCCGGTGCCGCACGATCACGCCGACGCGGGTCAGGATGCGCGCTGCCGACAGTGCGGCGATGCGGTCGATGACCTCGGCCTCAGACCGTCCCAGCGCCTCGGCCAGCGCCGCGAAGGGCTGCGGCACCAGCGGCAGGCCAGCCGACAGCGCCTGCATCAGCGGCCGATCGTCGTCGCGCAGCACGTCCATATCCGCCGCGCGGTCCAGCCCGAGTGCCGCGCGCGGGCCGCTGAGCCGAAAGCCGAGGTCGATGTTGAAGGGCCGCACCAAGGGCAGCGACAGGACGCGCAGGCCGCTCGCCGCCTCGATCCGGGCGAGGCAGGCGGAAAGCGCCGTCTCGGTCGGCGCGGTGGCGACGAACCACAGGTTCCAGTCGTCCTCGCGCAGGTACGAGTGGTTCACCCCCGGCTCGGCGCCGACGATGGCCGCGACCGCCTCGATCCGCGCCGCCGGGATCGCCAGCGCCGCGAGGGTCGAGGCGCCCGCGGTGTTCGGCCGGCAGGTCGCGCCGACGCGGGTGATCCGCCCCGACGCCTTGAGCCGGGTCAGGCGGTCGAGCACCTCGGCCTCGGTCAGCCCGAGCGCCGCGCCCATCGCCGCGAAGGGGCGCGGGACCAGCGGCAGGTCGCGCTGGAACTCGTCCAGCAGCCGCGTGTCGGGGCAGGGGGTGGGGCGGGGCGGCGTGGGGCGGGGCGGGGTCAGGTCGTTCATCGTCACAGCCCCATCCGGTGCGCCCGGGCGGTGAAGAAGATGCCCGAGGGCGCCTGCGCCGGCACCTCGCCGATCAGCTCATAGGTGCGGGTGTCGTAGATCAGCACCTTGTTCTCGTCGCGCGCCGACAGCCAGACCTCGCGGCCGCGCGGCGTGAACTCCATATGCAGGATGCCGCGCCCGGGGGTCAGGGTGCGCTTGACCTCGTGCGTCAGCGCGTCGAGCACCTGCACCGTGCCGTTGTCGGGCGGCGCGAAGTTCACCCACAGCTCGCGCGCGTCGGGGCGGGCGGTGACGAACACCGGCTGGCCCGCGACCCTGGTGCGGCCGGTTTCGGCCCCGGTCGCGGCATCGGCCCACAGCACCTCGTGGTGGCCCACTGCCGGCAGCGCATAGCTGCCCGCGGCCAGCGTCCAGCCCTGCAGATGCGGCATCTTGTAGACCGGCAGGTCCGGTTCCTCCTTGCCATAGTCGGGCAGGATGCGCCGGACCGCCGGCGGGTCCTGCCACAGATCCAGCGTGGTCAGCCCCTTTTCGCCGAAGAGCCCGACCAGATAGGTCCGCCCGTCCGCGGTCATCAGCCCGTCATAGGGGTTCTTGCCCACGCCCTCGACGCGGGTGATCTCGGGCTTCGCGGGGTTGCGGGCGTGGTCGAGCAGCCAGACCTCGCCCGTGTCCCAGGTCGCCACGATGAAGCGCGACCCCGGCACGTCGGCGAGGCCCACGGTCTTCGACCCCATCGGCACGTCAGCGACCGGGGCGAGGGTGTCGGCGTCGAACACCCGGACCCCGCCCGGCTCGTAGTTCGAGACCGCGACCAGCTTACCGTCGTCCGAGATCGCCCCGCCGATGGCGTTGCCGGCCTGGACGATCCGCGCCTCGAGCGTGCAGGCGAGGATGTCGAGCTTCGACAGCCCCCCGTCGCGGCCGAAGACATAGGCGTGCCGCTCGTCGGGCGAGAAGGTCAGCGAGGCGTGGGAGAGGTCGCCCAACCCCTCGATCCGGCAGAGCGCGGCGCGCTCGGACTGGTCCACGACGAGGACCGAACCGGTGGCGCGCTCGATCACCACGCCGAGGTCGCCGGTCCCGCGCAACAGCGCCGGGGGCACCGAGGGCGGGGTGGGGACGGGAATGTGCGGCACGTCCGCCGCCGCCGCGGCGCTGGGGGAGGCGCCGGCGGCGGGGGCGCTGGCGGCGGGGGCCGCGGGCGCAGGCGTTGCGGGGG
>NZ_JBHMQU010000036.1:0-5174 GCF_042435015.1 Paracoccus panacisoli
GGCGCCTCGGCCGCGGGGGCCGCGTCGGCTGCGTCGTCGGAAGCCAGCGGGGCGTCGGCGGGCGCCGGGGCCGGGAGGTCGGCGGAGGGCGCGGTGTCGGTCGCCGCCCGCTGCTCGGGCGTTTCGACCGGACCGGCGGCGTCATCGACGCTCACCGCCTCGGGGATCCCGGCGCGGCCGGCGCGGAGGAAGTCGGGCAGCCCGTCATCGCCCTCGGCCCCGAACCCCGGTGCGGTGTCCGTCTGCGGCTCGCGCGGGGCGCGTTCGCGGCGGTTGTCGTCGCGGCGATCCTCGCGGCGCGGCTCGTCACGGCGGTTGTCGTCGCGGCGGTTCTCGTCACGGCGGTTCTCGTCGCGGCGGTTGTCCTGACGGTCGTCGCGGCGGTTGTCGTCGCGCCGGTTGTCCTGACGGTTATCGGCGCGGTTGTCCTGCCGGTTGTCGCGATTGTCGCGGTTGTCCTGACGGCTCTCGCCCCGCCACTCGTTGCCGTTGCTGCGCTCGTCGCGGTCCTCGCCGGACGGGCCGCCCTGCTGGCCGCCGCCGAACTGGGCCTGGCGCTCGGCCTGCTCGCGCTGCGCCTCGCCCAGCATCCGCGTGTAGTGTTCGGCGTGCTGGAAGAAGCTCTGCTCGGCGACCCGGTCGCCCGAGAGTTGCGCGTCACGGGCCAGCGCGAGGTATTTCTCGATGATCTGCTGGGGGGTGCCGCGCACCTTGCCCTCGGGGCCGGAGCTGTCGAACACGCGGTTCACGACATTGCCCAGCGAGCGCTGGTTGCGGGACTTGTTGCGCGAACGGGACTTGGAAGATCTCATCGTGCCAATTTTGACTGGTCCGGCGCGGGCAGCGCCTGGATGCGGTTGGGGTCTGATCCTGCGGATCGGCCGGGACCACCTGCCCGGCGCTTCGCGGAAATCTCCGGCAACGGAACGTGTGCGGGATGACCCGTGCGGGGCGTCATGCCCTCGTCACCGGGCCGCTAAACCACGCCGCCCGCGTCATGGCAAGCGGGAATCGCGCGGCGGTACGATCAATTCCCCGGGGGCGGGGCGAGGCGCCCCAGCACCACCCGGTCGCGCCCGTCGAGGTCGGGGCGAACCGCGACCTCGGTCAGCCCCGCGGCGGTGAAGAGCGCCGCGACCGCAGCCCCCTGGGTCGGGCCGATCTCGACGGCGAGCCAGCCGCCGGAGGCAAGATGCGAAGGCGCCCCGGCGGCGATGGCGCGATAGGCGGAAAGGCCGTCGCCCTCGTCGGTCAGCGCCATGCGCGGCTCGTGGTCGCGCACTTCGGGGGAAAGGCCCGCCATCTCGGCCGCGGCAATATAGGGCGGGTTCGAGACGATCAGCTCGAAGCGCCCGGTGACGGCGGCGAACCAGTCCGAGACAGCGAACTCGGCCGCGATCCCCAGCCGCTCGGCATTGCCACGCGCCACCGCGAGCGCCGCGGGCGACAGGTCCACGCCCAGCCCGCGCGTCCCCGGCCGTTCCGCCAGCAGCGACAGCAGGATCGCGCCGGTCCCGGTCCCGAGGTCGAGCAGCGTGCGCCACGGCAGGGTGAGCGCTGCGGCGACCAGCGTCTCGGTCTCGGGGCGAGGGTCGAGCGTGTCGGGGGTGACGATGAAGCTGTGGCGCCAGAACGGCCGCTGGCCGGTGATCTGGGCGACGGGCTGGCGGGTGGCGCGGGCGGTGATCGCGGCCTCGAAGCGCGCGGCGACCTCGGGGGGCAGCGGGCGAGCGAGCTCGGCATGAAGCGCATGGCGCGGCACGTTGCCGTAGGCGTGGGCGATGAGGGCCAGCGCGTCGCCGTGGGCGCCGGGGACGCCCGCCGCCTCGAGCCGGCGCACCGCCTCGGCCATCGCCGCGCGACCGGTGATGGGCAGGCTGGCGGTGGGCGGGCTGGCGGGGGCGCTCATCCCCCTGCCCCGTCCTCCGCCGCCGCCAGCCGCGCGGCCTGGTCGTGGGCGGTCAGCGCGTCGATGATTTCGGTCAGATCGCCTGCCATCACCCGGTCGAGCGCATAGAGCGTCAGGTTGATCCGGTGGTCGGTCAGCCGCCCTTGCGGGAAGTTGTAGGTGCGTATGCGCTCGGACCGGTCGCCGGTCCCGACCTGGCTGCGGCGGTCGGCGGCACGCTCGGCATCGGCCCGGCTGCGCTCGGCGTCATAGAGCCGGGCGCGCAGCACCGCCATCGCGTTGGCACGGTTCTGGTGCTGCGACTTCTCGGACGAGGTCACCACGATCCCGGTCGGCAGGTGGGTGATGCGAACCGCCGAATCGGTGGTGTTGACGTGCTGGCCGCCGGCGCCCGAGGCGCGCATCGTGTCGATGCGGATGTCGGCGGCGGGGATGTCGATGTCGACCTCGGCCGCCTCGGGCAGCACCGCGACGGTGGCGGCCGAGGTGTGGATGCGGCCGCCCGATTCGGTTTCCGGCACGCGCTGGACGCGGTGGACGCCGGATTCGTACTTGAGCCGCGCGAACACCCCCTCGCCCGCGATCCGCGCCACCGCCTCGCGCACGCCGCCGAGTTCGGACTGGCTGAGCTCGAGGATCTCGAACTCCCACCCCTGCGCTTCGGCGTGGCGCTGGTACATCCTGAGCAGGTCGGCGGCGAAGAGCGCGGCCTCCTCGCCCCCCGTGCCGGGGCGGATCTCGAGGATGGCGGGGCGGGCATCGGCCGCGTCGCGCGGCAGAAGCGCCAGCCGCAGCGCCTGCTCCAGCTCGGGCAGGCGGGCGCGCAGGCGGGCGATCTCGTCCTCGGCCAGCTCGCGCAGTTCCGGGTCGGCCAGCATCGCCTGCGCTTCGGTCAGCGCCGCCTGCGCCGCGCGCCATTCGGCGATCCCGGAGACGACCGGGGTCAGCTCGGCATATTCGCGGCTGATCGCGGCTATCTCGTCGGCCGGCGGGCCAGAGTTCAGCCGCGCCTCGAGGAACTCGAAGCGGCGGGTGATCTGGTCAAGGCGGTCCTGCGGCAGCATGGGCGGGGCTTAGCGGTCCGGCGGGCGGCGGGCAAGCGAGGGGCTGGCGGGCCCGCGGGCACGGGACGGACGATTTTCCCGCCGAAGTTGATCCGTGTCAGAGTGGTGTCAGGATTTCCTGCGATAATCGCCGCAGACACCGGACCAGCCAAGGGAGAGTCAGATGACCCCGCGCACCCTGCTTTATCTCACCAGCGCCCTGCTCGTGATCGGCCCCGCGGCGATGGCGCAGACCGCCGACCCGGCCGCCGCGCAGGCCGACCAGGCGGCGGCGGCCCAGGCCCAGGACACGGGTGCGGCGCCCGCGACCGACCCCGCCGCCGCGGCGACCGCCGAGACGCCCGCGACCGCAGCCGCGCCCGCGGACGTGGCCGGGACCAAGGTCGCCCCCGCCGCCGACCCACAGTCCGAGGCGATGGCCGCGGCACTGGCCGCCTCGCCCGATGCCGAGCTGCGGACGGCGGCGAGCGAGCTCTTCAAGCCGATCCCGCGGGCGGCCGAGCTGCCGCATGGCGCCGCGATGACGCGGGCCAAGATCGACCTTGGCGCGATGCTGTTCTTCGATCCGCGGATGTCGCGCTCGGGCGTGTTCTCGTGCCAGTCCTGCCACAACATCGGCATGGGCGGGGTGGACGGGCTCGAGACCTCGATCGGGCACGGCTGGCAGCAGGGGCCGCGCAACGCCCCCACGATGCTCAACGCGGTCTTCAACGTCGCCCAGTTCTGGGACGGCCGGGCCGAAGATCTGGCCGCGCAGGCCAAGGGTCCGGTGCAGGCGGGCGTCGAGATGAACAACACCCCCGAGCACCTGATCTCGACCCTGAAGTCGATGCCGGGCTATGCGGATGCCTTCAAGGCGTCGTTCCCGGGTGAGGACGACCCCGTCACCTTCGACAACTTCGCCCACGCCATCGAGGCGTTCGAGGCGACGCTGCTCACCCCCAACAGCCCCTTCGACCAGTGGCTGCAGGGCACCGACGGCGCCATGACCGAGCAGGAGAAGCGCGGCCTCAAGGCGTTCATCGACACCGGCTGCTCGACCTGCCACGCGGGCGTGAACTTCGGCGGCGAGGGCTACTATCCCTTCGGCCTGGTCGAGGCGCCCGACGCCAGCATCCGCCCCGAGGGCGACATGGGCCGGTTCAAGGTCACCAACACGCAGGACGACGAGTATGTGTTCCGCGCCGCCCCCTTGCGGAACGTGGCGATCACCGCGCCCTATTTCCACTCGGGCAAGGTCTGGAACCTCGAAGAGGCGGTGAAGGTCATGTCGAACGCCCAGCTCGGGACCGAGCTGGCCGAGGATCAGGCGAAGGACATCGTGGCCTTCCTCGGGACGCTGACCGGCGAGCAGCCGCAGATCGTCCACCCGACGCTGCCGGTGCGCGCGGTCGAGACGCCGCACCCCGAGCCGATCGACCTGCCCGCCCAGACCGGCGCGGTCGCCCCGCAGGGCGCCGACGCGGCGGCCCCGGCGAGCAACTGACGGGCATCGTGACAGCATGAAAGAAGGGGCTGCCCGCTGGGGCAGCCCCTTTGTCTGGTGCGGGGTGAGGGTTCAGCCCTTGCCGGCTTCGACGGCGATGTCGAACGAGATCTCGTCCGACACGGCCGGCACGAAGGCGCCGAGGCCGAACTCCGAGCGGTTGATCTTGCCCTCGATATCGAACCCGGCGACGGGCTTGCCGGTCATCGGGTGGGCGCCGGCCTCTGTGAACTCGACCTCGAGCGTCACCGGGCGGGTGACGCCGTTCAGCGTCAGGTCGCCCGTGACCTTGGCCTCGTCGTCATCGCCGCGCACGACCTCGGTCGAGACGAAGGTGACGCGGGTGTCGGGCGTCTGGCCCTTGAAGAAGTCGTCCGACAGCAGATGCGCGTCGAGCGCCGGGGCAACGGTGCGGATGGCGCTCAGCGGGAAGCTCGCCTCGACCGTGGATTTCGTCGGATCGGCCTCGTCGAGCGTGACGGTCCCGGTCACGCCGTTGATCACCCCGCGGCTCGTGGACAGGCCGAGGTGGTTATACGAGAATACGATCTGGCTGTGCTCGGGGTCGAAGGTGTAGGTGCCGCTGATGCTGGCGGGGGTGGCCGACGCATCGGCGGCGGCGGCCGCAGGGGCGGGCGCGGCGGGCGTGTTCGCGGCGGGCGCCTCGGTCGGGGCGGGCTTCGGCGGCACCATGCTGGGGCTGACCGGCGCGGTG
>NZ_JBHMQU010000037.1:0-61434 GCF_042435015.1 Paracoccus panacisoli
CAGCAGCGCCAGCGCCCCGGCGCGAGCATCGGCCGGCCCGGCGTCGCGCCGCGCCTGACGCTGGCCCTGACGCCGCCCGTCCTGCCCGCGCTGCCCGTCGCCCCGCGGCCTGTCCTTGTTCTTGTCCATCGCGTCCCCGGCGCTTAGCTGAGGGTCAGCGTTACGCAATCAGCCGGGGATGCGCCATGAGTGATGAGACTCTGCCGAAACCGGACCTCCCGCCCGCCGCCCAGCGCGCGCTGGCCGAGGCCGAGGCCCGCCGCAAGGCGGCCGCGCCGCTCGACCTGCCGCCCGAACTCGGCGGCCGCGACGGGCCCGAGCCGGTGCGCTTCGGCGATTACGAGCGCAAGGGCATCGCCGTCGACTTCTGACCCGGCCCGCGGTGGCCCGGCCCGCCGGACCCGTAGCTTTCTTTCTGGAAAATAGACCCGCGAGGTCCGGGGCGTCAGCCCCGGTCCCGCGCCGCCGCTCAGGCCGCCTGCGGGTGCAGCGCCGGCGCCGCCGCCCGGCGGCCGCGCCCGTAGCGCGCCGCCGACAGGTCGTCCGACCGGATCGCCGGGGTCCGGCCGCTCATCAGGTCGGCCAGCACCCGGGCCGAGCCCGCCGCCATCGTCCAGCCCAGCGTCCCGTGCCCGGTGTTCACCCACAGGTTCCCGGTCGCCGTGGCGCCGATGATCGGCGTCCCGTCCGGCGTCATCGGGCGCAGGCCGGTCCAGAACGTCGCCCGCTCCAGATCGCCCGCCCCGCCGAAGAGCTCGCCCACCGACTTGGCCAGCGTCGCCCGCCGCCGCGGCGACAGGGTGAGGTCGAACCCTGCCAGCTCGGCCAGCCCGCCCACGCGGATGCGGTCGCCCAGCCGGGTGATCGCCACCTTGTAGGTCTCGTCCATCACCGTCGAGACGGGCGCCCGCGCCTCGTCCACGATCGGCAGGGTCAGCGAGTAGCCCTTGACCGGGTGCACCGGCAGTTTGATCCCGAACGGCGCCACCAGCGCCGGCGAGTGCGACCCCAGCGCCACCACAAAGGCATCCGCCTCAAGCCGCCCGGCCGAGGTCAGCGCCGCGGTGATCCGGCCCCGCGTCCCCTCGAGCCCGTGGATGGTGGTGTCGTAGTGGAACACCACCCCCGCCTCGGCCGCCAGCGCCGCGAGGGCTTGCGTGAAGATGTGGCAGTCGCCGGTCTCGTCGCCCGGCAGCCGCAGCCCGCCGACGAGGCGCTCGCGCGCGCCCGCCAGCCCCGGCTCGGCGGCGATGCAGCCCGCCACGTCGAGCTCTTCATAGGCCACGCCGTCGGCCTTGAGCACCTTGATGTCCTTCTGCACCGCCACGAGCTGCTCGGGCTTGCGGAACACCTGCAGCGTGCCCTGCGTGCGCTCGTCGTAGCGGATGCCGGTTTCCTCGCGCAGCGCCTGCAGCCGGTCGCGCGAATACTCGGCGACCCGCATCATCCGGGACTTGTTCACGGCATAGGCGTCCGAGGTGCAGTTCCCCAGCATCTTCGCCATCCAGCCCGCCCGCACCGGGTCGGCCGAGGCGTGCAGCACCAGCGGCGCGTGGCGCTGGAACATCCAGCGCAGCGCCTTCTGCGGGATGCCGGGGGCGGCCCAGGGGGTCGAGTAGCCGGGCGAGATCTCGCCGGCGTTGGCGAACGAGGTCTCCATCGCCGCCGCCGGCTGGCGGTCCACGACCGTGACCTCGTGCCCGGCCCGGGACAGTTCCCACGCCGAGGTGACGCCGATCACACCCGCTCCCAGCACGACGATCTTCATGGCCCCGCCCCCTTGCGATGATTGCCCGGCAAGGATCGGCGAAAGCCGCGGCAAGGTGCTGCCGAAGTTGTGCGCGTTTGTCGCAGGCGGGCGAAGAAACGCGCGTTTCAGGACCCTTGGGCCGCGGATCGTTGCTCGATTACGCAAATGAGCCGACAATCAGCCCGCCAGCGCCCGCCCGCGCGCAACATCCTGCCGAATCGGTGCGGCTACAGCCCCAGAACGTCGGCCATGTCGTATTCGCCCGGCCCCTTGTCCTGCCCCCACAGCGCCGCGCGCAGCGCGCCGCGGGCGAAGATCGCCCGGTCGGTGGCGAGGTGGCGCAGCACCACCCGCTCGCCATCGGCGGCAAAGATCACGTCGTGCTCGCCCACCACGTCGCCACCGCGGATGGCCGAGAACCCGATGCTGCCCGCCGCGCGCGCGCCGGTCACGCCCTCGCGGGCCGGGGTCCGCACGGCGTCGAGCGTCACGCCCCGCCCCTCGGCCGCCGCCTCGCCCAGCATCAGCGCGGTCCCCGAGGGCGCATCGACCTTCATGCGGTGATGCGCCTCGACGATCTCGATGTCCCAGTCGGTCCCCAGCGCCGCCGCCACCCGCCGCGTCAGCCCGACCAGCAGGTTGACCCCCAGGCTCATGTTCCCCGCCCGGATGATCGGCGCATGGCGCGCCGCCGCAGCGATGGCGCGCAGGTCGTCGGCCGAGAGCCCCGTCGTCCCGATCACATGGACCGCCCGCGCCTGCGCCGTCAGCTCGGCAAACCCCACCGTCGCCGCGGGGCTGGTGAAGTCGATCACCGCCTGCGCCCGCGCGATCGTGGCGATCGGATCGTCGCTGACGGTCACCCCCAGGTCCGCCCCGCCCAGCGCCGCGCCGAGGTCGCGCCCCACCCAGTCGTGCCCCGGCCGCTCGAGCGCGCCCACCAGCCGGCAGGCGTCCGACGCCAGCACCTCGCGCACGAGCATCCGGCCCATCCGGCCCGAAACGCCGGTGATGACGATGCCGGGCTTCTGGGGGCCGGGGGTCTGGGTGCCGGGGGTGTCCATGCGCGCGCTCCGTCTTGATTTCCCCGATGCCTATCCCGTTGCGAGCCGCCCCGCGACCCCCTAGATGGGGCGCATGGCTTCCAATCGCTTCCATCACGGGTCCGGCCCGTCCCAGCGCCAGCTGCGCGTCGGTGAACTGATCCGGCGCACGCTGTCGGACGTGCTCATGCGCGGGGACGTGCACGACCCCGAGCTGAACCGCCACTCGATCACCGTGGGCGAGGTCAAGGCCTCGCCCGACCTCAAGGTCGCCACGGTCTACGTCATGCCGCTGGGCGGCCATGATGCCGACGAGGCGCTGGCCGCGCTGCGCCGCAACACCCGCGAGCTGCGCCACCACGTCGCCCGCGAGATGACGCTGAAATACGCCCCCGACCTGCGCTTCATCCTCGACGAGACGTTCGACCGCATGGACGACACCCGCCGGATGTTCGCCGACGAGCGCGTCCGCCGCGACATCGAGGCCGACGACGACGAGGCCGACGCCGAGGACTGGGACGAAGGCGCCGACCTCGCCCGCGAGACCGGCGACGACACGCCCCGCGACGATGAGCCTCGCTGACCTCAAGCGGCGGCTCGGGCTGGCGGTCGGCGCGCTCGTCGCCATGACCCTGCCCGCGGTCGCCGACCTCTGCGAGCGGCGGGCGTTCGAGGGGACGGGCTACGCCGTCTGCACCGTCACCGGCGACCGGCAGGACCGGCTGCGGCTCTGGCTCGACGACGACAGCGGCAAGACGCTGGGCGACTTCACCGCCGTCCGCCGCACGCTCGGGTCCGGCGAGGTGCTGGGCTTCGCCATGAACGCCGGGATGTTCCACCCCGACTACGCGCCGGTCGGCCTCTACCGCTCGGGCGGGGTCGAGCGCGGGCAACTGGTTACCGCGGGCGGCGGCGGCAACTTCGGGATGCGCCCGAACGGGGTCTTCTGCGTCGGCGCCAAGGCGCCCTTTCAGGTGATCGAAAGCCGCCGCTTCGCCAAGGCAAACCCCGCCTGCCGGCTCGCGACCCAGTCCGGGCCGATGCTGGTCATCGACGGCGCGCTGCACCCGCGCTTCGACGCCACGTCGACCAGCCGCTACATCCGCAACGGCGTCGGCGTCTCGCGCGACATGAAGACGGCGTGGTTCGTGATCTCGGACCGGGCAGTGACGTTCCACGAATTCGCCCGGTTCTTCCGCGACGAACTCGGGGCGCGCAACGCGCTCTATTTCGACGGCTCGATCAGCCGCCTCTATGCGCCGGCGCTGAACCGCGCCGACTGGGGCCGGACGATGGGGCCGATCATCGGCTATGTGGAGCAGCCCTGATGGCACGCAAGAAGGGCCGCGACATTTCGGGCTGGCTGCTCGTGGACAAGCCCGCGGGGGTCGGTTCGACCGACGTCGTGGGCCGGGTCCGCTGGGCGCTGGACGCGAAGAAGGCCGGGCACGCCGGCACGCTCGACCCCGATGCGACGGGACTGCTGGCGGTGGCGCTGGGTGAGGCGACGAAGACCGTCCCCTACCTCGCCGAGGCGCTCAAGGCCTATGATTTCACGGTGACCTGGGGCGCCGAGACCAGCACCGACGACGCGGCGGGCACGGTGACCCGCACCGCCGACACCCGCCCCGCGGCCGCCGCGATCGAGGCCGCGCTGCCCGCCTTCCGCGGCGAGATCCTGCAGGTGCCCCCCGCCGTCTCGGCCGTGCGGGTCGAGGGCGCGCGCGCCTACGACCTCGCCCGAGCGGGCGAGACGGTGGAGCTTGCCCCCCGCACGCTCTGGGTCGAGGAGCTGTCCCTGACCGCCGCCCACGCGGACGGCGCCGACCTGCACATGGTCTGCGGCAAGGGCGGCTATGTCCGCAGCATCGCCCGCGACTTGGGAAGGACGCTCGGCTGCTTCGGCCATGTCGCCACGCTGCGCCGGGTCTGGTCGGGGCCGTTCGATGTGGCCGACGCGATCCCTCTCGACCGCGTGGACCGCGCCAACCAGGCGGAACTCGAGGCCGCGCTCAAGCCCATCGAGGCCGCGCTCGACCTGCCCGAGATGCGCGCGACCGATCAGGGCGCGGTGCGGCTCGGCCACGGCAACCCCGGCCAGGTGCTGGGTCACGCCGAATACGGCACCGAGGTCTGGGTCAGCCACGCCGGCCGCGCCATCGCCATCGGCCGCTATCTCGGCGGCGAGGTCCACCCCAGCCGGGTGTTCGTCCCCGCCGCCTGAAAGCTGGGGTTCTGGACCGGAAAGACGCCGTCTTTCCGGCTCAGATCCCCGCTCGACCGCTCACGCGATCGAGGCGTCCCGCGTCTCGCGCCCGATCATCAGCGAGGCGACCGCCGCCAGCGCCAGCAGCGCCGCAAACAGCCCGATCATCGCGTTGAAGTCGCGGGTGGCGAGCGCCGCCATGACCGACGGCGCGGCGAGGCCGCCCAGCCGCGCCACCGCGCCCGCCGTGCCCATGCCGGTCGCGCGCAGCGTCGTCGGGTAAAGCTCGGGCGTCAGCGCATAGAGCGCGCCCCAGGTGCCCAAGAGCGCAAAGCTCATCAGCAGCAGCGCCGCGCCCACCATCGTCCCCGACCCGGCGGTGACGAAGAGCAGACACCCCGCCGCCGACAGCATCAGGAACACCCTGAGCGTCGTCTTGCGGCCCAGCGTCTCGACCCCCCAGGCGGCGAGCGCGTAGCCCGGCAGTTGCGCGAGCGCCAGCCAGACGAGGAAGCTGTAGCCCTTGACGAAGCCGAAGCCTCCGGCGGCGAGCTTGCCCGGCAGCCAGACGAAGACCCCGTAGTAGCTGAGCGAGACGAGGAACCACACCGCCAGCACCGCGACCGTGGTGCGCGCCAGCGCCGGGGCGAAGATGCCCCCCTGCGGGGTCGGCGCGGTCGGCGGGATCACCAGCCGCTCGGCCTCGGCCAGCGGCGCGGTGCCGTTCACCCGGCGGATGCGGTTGACGATGGCGCGCGCCTCGGGCTCGCGGTCGCGGCGCAGCAGGAACATGGGCGATTCCGGCACCCAGAGGCGCAGGAAGATGCCCAGGCAGGCCGGCAGCGCCGCGACGAGGTAGATCAGCTTCCACGGCGCCGCGATCCCGGCACTCGCCGCCCACCACGCGGTCAGCGCCACGACCAGCGTGCCGACCGCCCAGAACCCCTCGAGCCAGACGAGCCAGCGGCCGCGGTTCTTCGGCGGCAGGAACTCGGCCATCATCGCGTAGTCGACCGGCAGCGTGCCGCCCACCGCGGCCCCGGTCAGGAAGCGCAGCGCCAGCAGCCAGCCGAAGCTCGGCGCGAAGATCGAGGCGATGCCGAACACCGCATCCGCCGTCACCGTCGCCAGCAGCACGTTGCGCCGCCCGATCCGGTCGGCCAGCCGCCCGAACAGGAAGGCGCCGACGAACATCCCCAGGAAGAACAGGGTGCCGGTCTGCAGCGCGACCTTCATCTCGACGCCGAAATGCTTGGCGATCGAGGGCGCCGCAAAGCCGACCGCGATCACCTGCATCGCGTCGGCGGCCCACACGAGGCCGAATATTCCCATCAGCCGAAGCTGAAAGCGTCCCGCGCCGGCCTCGGCCAGCGCCTCGTCAACGGTCCGGGTCATGCCGGCAGTCCCTTTCGCAGATCGAGAAAGGGGGCCGCAATGCCAGCGACCCCCTTTCGAACCTTGCAGCCGTCACGCCCGATCAGGCGTTGACGCTGTCCTTCAGCGCCTTGGCGATGGTGATCTTGACCACCTTGTCGGCCGGCTTGGTCATCATTTCCTGGGTCTGCGGGTTGCGGACCTGGCGCTCGGGGCGGGCGCGCACGCCGACCTTGCCGATCCCCGGCAGGGTCAGGGCGCCGCCTTCGGCGACGGTGCGGCTGACGACCGCCGAAATCGCGTCCAGAGCAGCCGTCGCGGATTTCTTGTCGCTGCCCATCTCATCGGCCAGTGCAGCCACGAGTTGCGTCTTGGTCATCGGCTTCGCCGGGGCTTTCGCCATGGCCTGTCTCCTCGTCTGTCGGTTTTCCGTGCCAGTCGCGCTGGCAATGCGACTGCTACAGCCGGTTTCACCCTGCATTTCAAGCCCTTTTGATGTCGCAATCGGGCACGGGCGCGGGATACGGCAAAAAAGAGCCGGGGGACGGACGCCAGAGAGGCCCCGCAGGAGGGGGCCGGATCGCGCCGTCGCCCCCTTCCCCACGTCGCGACCGTTGCGGCCCCGGCCGTCTCAGACGAACGCGAGGTCGCTGGCCGAGATCAGCGCGTGATCCACGCCGCTGAGCAGCACCCGCAGGCCGAGGCAGACCACCACCGCATCCGGGCCCTGGTCGATGACCTGGAACGCCGCCGGCCCGGAGCCGGGCGCGTCGAAGACCAGCCGGTCCAGCCCGTCCTCGAAATCCGCGACCCGGTCGGCGCCATCGCCCGGCAGGAAGACGAAGCGATCCGCCCCCGCGCCGCCGGCCAGCACGTCGTTGCCGGTCCCGCCCGCCAGCCAGTCGGCGCCCTCGTTGCCAAACAGCCGGTCGAGCCCCGCCTCGCCCGACAGCGTGTCGTCGCCGCCGGCGCCCACCAGCACGTCGCTGCCCGCGCCCGCGACCAGCACATTCGCCGCGGCCGAGCCGGTGAGCCCGTCGTTCCCCGCCCCGGTGGCAAGGTTCTCGATGCTGCTCAGCCGGTCCACGCCCTCGCCGGTCTGCTGGGCCGCGACCGCCGACAGCACCACCGCGACGTTCGCGCCCGAGCCATAGATGGCCCAGTCGCGGCCCGCGCCGCCCAGCAGCAGGTCGTTCCCGGCCCCGCCGTCCAGCCGGTCGTCGCCGGCGTTCCCGACCAGCTCGTCGGCCCCGGCGAGCCCGCGCAGCAGGTCGTGGCCCAGCCCGCCGTCCAGCCGGTTGGCCGCCGCGCTGCCGGTCAGGCTGTCGTGACCCGCGCCGCTCGTCGCATCCTCGATCCCGACCAGCGCGTCCGGCCCCTCGCCCCCGCTGGCCGCGCCTGCCCCGAGGTCCGCCGTCACCGCCCCCGCGCCGGTCCAGAGCACCCGGTCGCGCCCCGCCCCGCCGTCCAGCCGGTCCGCCCCGGCCCCGCCGACCAGCAGGTCGTCGCCCGTCCCGCCGATCAGCGTATCGGCCCCCGCCGCGCCCCAGAGCGTGTCCGCACCCGCGCCGCCCTCGATCCGGTTGGCCACCGCGCTGCCGCTCAGCCGGTCGCCGGCGGTCCCGCCGATCAGGTTCTCGACCCCCGAGACCCGGCCGCCCTCGACGTTCTGCGCCCCGGTCAGCCCGAGGTTCAGCGTCACCGCCCCGGTGATCCCGGCATAGCTCAGCGTGTCGATGCCGTCGTCGCCCTCGATCCAGTCGCCCGACACCGCCGCATCGGCCAGAAACAGGTCGTTGCCCGAATCCCCGTCGATGGTGTCGTTGCCAGCCCCGCCCTCGATCGTGTCGTGGCCCGCCCCGCCCCAGATCCGGTCATTGTCGGCAAAGCCGTTCAGCCAGTCGGCCCCCTGGCTGCCATAGATCGTGTCCTGATACTCGAGCGCGTCGATGAAGAACCGGGCATAGTCGAACCCCGTCAACACCGAGGGATAGGCCACGTTCAGCCCTTCCATCCACAGCGCGCGCACCCCGTCCCGCGCGTGCAGCACGGCCGAGACGGTGCCGGTCCAGTCGGGGTAATGCCCCTCGTTGTTGAAGCTGCCCGAAAAGGTCGTCGTCGCGCCGCCGTCCTGGTGGATCATCTCCGTCTCGGACGGCGCCGTCAGCGTCGTCGCCAGAAGCTGGTCGAGGTGGCCGACCGAGAAATCGCCAGCGAGGTCAAGTTGCAGTGTCGCCATGTCACGCTCCCTTCCGCCCGTCCGTTCGGGGAACGTATCATACCAGAAATCAACGCCCTGGCGGCGCTGACCCGTTGTCGCGGGGAGCTCGGCGCTAGAGGAACGCCGTCTCGTCGAAGGACCGCAGCTTGCGCGAGTGGATGCGTTCGAGCGGCATCTCGCGCAGCTTCTCCATCGCGCGGATGCCGATCAGCAGGTGGCTGGCGACCTGGGTGCGATAGAAGTCGGTGGCCATCCCCGGCAGCTTCAGCTCGCCATGCAGCGGCCGGTCCGAGACGCAGAGCAGCGTGCCGTAGGGCACCCGGAAGCGGAACCCGTTGGCGGCGATGGTGGCGCTTTCCATGTCCAGCGCCACGGCGCGCGACTGCGACAGGCGCTGCACCGGGCCGGACTGGTCGCGCAGCTCCCAGTTGCGGTTGTCGATGGTGGCGACGGTGCCGGTCCGCATGATCCGCTTGAGCTCGAACCCCTCGAGCCGGGTGATCTCGGCCACCGCCTCTTCCAGCGCCACCTGCACCTCGGCCAAGGCCGGGATCGGCACCCACACGGGCAGGTCGTCGTCCAGCACGTGATCCTCGCGCAGATAGGCGTGGGCCAGCACATAATCGCCCAGCCGCTGGCTGTTGCGCAGCCCGGCGCAATGGCCGACCATCAGCCAGGCGTGCGGGCGCAGCACGGCGATGTGGTCGGTCGCGGTCTTGGCGTTCGACGGGCCGACGCCGATGTTGACCAGCGTGATCCCCTGCCCGTCCGGGCGCTTGAGGTGATAGGCCGGCATCTGCGGCGTCTTGGTGCCGGTCACCAGCACGTCCTCGGGCCGTTCGAGCACTTGGTCCCCCGGCGCCACGAAGGCCGAGTAGCCCGAGGCCGGATCGGCCAGCGCGCGGCGGGCGAAGGCCTCGAACTCGTCGACGTAGAACTGGTAGTTGGTGAAGAGCACGAAGGTCTGGAAATGCTCGGGCGCGGTCGCGGTGTAATGCGACAGCCGCGCCAGCGAGTAATCCACCCGCTGCGCGGTGAAGGGCGCGAGGTGCCGCGTCCCGTCCGCGCCCGGCTGGGCGATGCCGTTCACGATGTCGTCGTTCATCGTGTCGAGGTCCGGGACGTCGAACACGTCGCGCAGCGAGAAGGTCAGCACCCCCTCTTGCGGGACGTTCAGGTCGGTCTGCGCGGCGACGGCGAAATGCACCGGGATCGGCGTGTCGCTGTCGCCCACCGCGACCGGCACCTGGTGGTTGCGGATCAGCAGGCCGATCTGCTGGATCAGGTAGTCGCGGAACAGGTCCGGCCGGGTGATCGTCGCCACATAGCTGCCGGGCAGCGCGACATGGCCGAAGGACAGGCGCGAGTCGCCCAGCGAGTGGCTGGCCGTGGTCAGCCGCAGCTCGGGGTAATAGGCGCGGTACCGCGCCTCGGGGGTTGCCCCGCCGATGCTGTCCACGAAGCGGTCCTTGAGCCAGCCCGTCGCGCGGGCGTAAAGCTCGGTCAGCCGGTCCACGGCCGCGACCGGATCGTCGAAATAGGTGCGCTCCACCGGCTCGGGGGTTTCGACCGGCAGCAGGCGGGTGGTCTGGGACATCGGGCGGCTCCTCTGGCGCGGCCAGACTGCCCGCGCCGCCTGACGGTGGCAAGACGCGGGGGGCAAGACGCGGGGGGCAAGACGCGGGGGGCCGGGCAGGTGAACCCGTCGCCCGTCAGTCGGCTTCGCAGGTCCCGAGGATCGTCGCCGGGTTGTCGTCGGCGCCGTAGAAGAACGTGCCCGCGCGGGACTGGGCGTGCAGCGCATAGGGCCGCTCGGCGTCGACCGAGCGGAAGCGCAGCCCCGACCCGGAGGCGACCTGCTTCATGGCGATCTGCTGCCCGTCGATCTGGACGACGGCAAAGCCCTCGGCCCCCGGCAGGTTCACGTAGGTGACGGGCACCACCGCCCCCCGCTCGCAGCGGAACGTGACCTGCGAGGTGAACGCGCCGTCCTCGGGCCGGTTCGAGGGCGTCTCGGCCAGACCCGGCGCCGCCAGCAGCGGGGCGGCGAGCAGCGGAAGGGCGAGCAGCGCGGCAGCGCGCAGGGGCAGGCGGGTCATGGGCAGTTTCTCCTTCGGGGGTCGGCCGCAGGGGTAACGCGGCGCGGCCCCAAGGGGAAATCACGCCGGGGCGAGGCGACCGGCGTCCCGCCCGTGACCGCCGCCGGCCGGGGCGCTGCCCCGGACCCCGGGATATTTGGGCAAGAAAGAAGCTTGGCGTTGGGCTTTCTCCCCGTCGCTGGTCTGCGGATCGCCCGCCCTCGGGCAACCCGACGTCAGCCGCCGGCCGGCGCCTCTGGCAAGGCCCCGGCGCGGCCCCTATCTCTGCGGCATGGACATCTCGCTTCTCGACCTCGCGCCGGTCCCCCAGGGGTCGGACGCGCGCGCCGCCATCGCCAGCAGCATCGCGCTGGCCCAGGCCGCCGAAACGCAAGGCTACGCCCGCTACTGGCTGGCCGAGCACCACAACCTGCCCGGCATCGCCAGCGCCGCCACCGCCGTGCTGATCGGCCACATCGCCGACCACACCAAGCGCATCCGCGTCGGCGCCGGCGGGATCATGCTGCCGAACCACGCCCCCCTCGCCGTGGCCGAGGCGTTCGGCACCCTCGCCACGATCCACGGCCCGCGCATCGACCTCGGGCTCGGCCGCGCGCCGGGCGGCGACGGGGCGGTGATGCGCGCCCTGCGCCGCGGCATGAGCCGCAACGACGATTTCCCGAACGACGTGGTGGAGCTGCTCTCCTACCTCGGGCCTGAGCGTCCCGGCGCCCCGGTCGCCGCCCACCCCGGGCAGGGCACCAACGTCCCGGTCTGGATCCTCGGCTCGTCGCTCTACGGGGCAAGCCTCGCCGCGGCGCTTGGCCTGCCCTACGCCTTTGCCAGCCACTTCGCGCCGAACGACCTCGACGAGGCGCTGCGGCTCTACCGCAGCCGCTTCGAGCCCGGCCCCTGGGGCCAGACCCCGCGCTTCATGCTGGCCGCGAACCTGGTCGCCGCCGACACGGACGCCGCGGCGCGCAAGCTGCGGACCAGCCAGCAGCAGAGCTTCTACCGCCTGCGCACCGGCACCCCCGGCAAGCTGCCGCCCCCCGTCGATGACCTCGACAGCGTGGTGCCGCCGCAGTTCCAGCCGATGGTGGACAGCCTGCTCAGCGTCTCGGCCGTGGGCGGGCCCGAGGCGGTCAAGGCGCAGCTCGATGCGCTGGTCGCCCGCTACCAGCCCGACGAGCTGATCCTGACTGGCAACATCTGGGACCCCGAGGCGCGGCTGCGGTCCTTCGCCATCGGCGCCGAGGTGATGGGCCTGTCGCGTCCATGAGGCTTTTGGTCCTCGGCCACGGCTATTCGGCCGGCTTCCTGACCCGGCTGCTGGTCCCGCAGGGCTGGGCCGTCACCGGCACCACCCGCGACGACCCCGCCCGCGTGGCGGAGGCCGGCGCCACCCCGCTGCGCTGGCCGGGCGAGGAACCCGCGATCCGCGCCGAGATCGCCCGCGCCGACGCCATCCTGATCAGCGCCGGCCCCGACGCCGAGGGCGACCCGGCGCTGCGCGACTTCGCCGACGCGCTGGCGGCCGCCCCGGCCCGCTGGCTCGGCTATCTCTCGACCACCGGGGTCTACGGCGACCATCAGGGCGGCTGGGTGGACGAGACCACCCCCCTCACCCCCGCCACCCGCCGCGGCCAGCAGCGCGTCGCCGCCGAGTCCGCGTGGCAGGCGCTGGCCGCGGCCCACGGGCTGCCGCTGCACATCTTCCGCCTCGCCGGGATCTACGGCCCCGGCCGCGGCCCGTTCCAGAAACTGCGCGAGGGCACCGCGCGGCGCATCGTCAAGCCCGGCCAGGTGTTCTCGCGCATCCACGCCGAGGACATCGCCCAGACCCTCGCCGCCTCGATCGCGCGGCCGAACCCGGGCGCGATCTACAACCTCTGCGACGACGACCCCGCCCCGCCCGAGGCGGTGATCGCCCACGCCGCCGAGTTGCTCGGCGTGCCGGTCCCCCCGGCCGAGGACTACGCCACCGCCGAGATGACCCCGATGGCGCGCAGCTTCTATGCCGAGAGCAAGCGGGTGGCCAACGACCGCATCAAGCGCGAGCTGGGGGTGGATCTGCGCCACCCGGACTATCGCAGCGGCCTCAAGGCGCTGCTCGCCGCCGAGGGCTGAGGCCGCCGTCGCGGCCCGCGCCGGCCGCGTCGCAGGTCAGGGCGCGAGGCGGCAGCAGCCGGTCTGCATCCGGCTCGCCTGCCCGGCGCCGTCGAAGATCAGCACCGCCGACAGCCCGTAGACCCGGTCCGACATCCCGTCGCTGCACTGCGCCGGCTGGATCACCGCCGTCATCCGCCCCTGCCCGTCGCCGGCGATCACCGCCCGCGCCGGGCTGCGCGGCAGGCCGTCGTCCAGCACCACGCGCCGCTCCATCGCGCGGGCGCCCTCGGGCGTCTCATAGACCACCTGCGACCCGACCTGCCGCACCGACCAGAACGGCTCGGTGCCAAGGCAGTTCAGCCCTGCCGGCAGCCCGCCCGGCAGCCACACGTCGGTGCGATAGGCGAGGTAGCGGGCGTTCACCCACCCCGCCCGCTCGGCGGTGTTGACCTGCGCCCAGCCGGCGCGCTCGGCCACCACCTCGACCCCTTTGGCGTCGGCGGGCAGCGTGCCGATGATCCGCGCCTGCGCGCTCGGCGTCTCGCGGATGTTGAGCTTGTCGCCGGCCGCCACCCCGGTCACGTCGAAGAGCGTCGGCAGCACGTATTCCGGCGTCGCCGCGGCCGGGCCGCCGAGCAGCGACAGGCCGAGCGAGAGCGCGAGGGCAGAAGCAGGGGCAAGGCGCATGGGGCAGGCTCCGACAGGACGGTGAGCCCCCATCCTGCCCCACGATGCGCCGCCCCGCCACCGCGCAGAGCGCCCGGGCCCGCCCATCGGCGGACACGCTTTGGCGAGGCGAGCGCGCGGCCCGCTCCCACCGGCGCCGCCCGCACCGCCTCCCGCATCTGCCGTCCCCGCTCCAAACGCCCTCCGCGTCCGCCGTCCCCGCCGCACCGCCCCCGCGTCCGCCGCCCTCTCCCCGCCAGCCAACCCCCTCTCCCCTGCCCAAATATCCCCGCCGGAGGCGCCCCGCGCCCGCCGGTTGCCCCGCCCCGCCCCCGGGTCTATACGCGCCCCGAACCCGAACTGCCCGGCGGTCCCCGTGTCCACGACCCTCAAACTCGCCATCGGCAGCCTGGTGATCGGGGTCATCGTCCTCGGGCTCAAGACGCTCGCCTGGTGGATCACCGGCTCGGTCGCGCTGCTGTCGGACGCGCTGGAAAGCACCGTCAACCTCGCCACCGCCATCGCCGCGCTGGTGGCGATCCGCGTCGCCGCCCTGCCCGCCGACGCCAACCACCCCTTCGGCCACCACAAGGCCGAGTTCTTCAGCGCCGTCCTCGAGGGGGTGATGATCATCATCGCCGCGATGCTGATCCTGCGCGAGGCGTGGGACGGGTTCTTCGCCCCCCGCGCCCTCGACGCCCCGATCGAGGGGCTGCTGCTCAACGGCGCCGCCACCGCGATCAACGCGGTCTGGGCCGGGGTGCTGGTGCGGCAGGGGCGGCGGCTGCGCTCGCCCGCGCTGGTGGCGGACGGGCGGCACCTGTGGACCGACGTCATCACCTCGGCCGGTGTCGCGCTCGGCGTGCTTGCCGCGATCGTCACCGGCTGGCTGGTGCTTGACCCGCTCATGGCGGGGGTGGTGGCGCTCAACATCCTGTGGTCGGGCGCCCGCGTGGTGCGCGATTCGCTCAGCGGGCTGATGGACGAGGCGGTGCCCGAGGACACGCTCGACCGCATCCGCACCGCCATCTCGACCGAGGCCCACGGCGCGGTCGAGGCGCATGACCTGCGCACCCGCCACGCCGGCGCCGCGACCTTCGTCGAGTTCCACCTCGTCGTGCCGGGCGCGATGACGGTACTCGACGCGCACGAGATCTGCGACCGGGTCGAAGCGGCGATCAAGCATGAGGTGCCCGACACCCGCGTGACGATCCACGTCGAGCCCGAACACAAGGCCAAGCACAGCGGGATCGTGGTGCTGACCTGAGGCGGGCGGGCGCCTGACCAGTGCGGGCCGCCCGTGTGGGCTAACCCGTCTCGGCCAGGCCCCGCCTTTCCCCGGCGTCAGGCCCGCCGCCCGAGCGACGCGACCCCCAGCACCTCAAGCACCTTGGCCTCGATCTGCGGCGCGTTCATCGCGGCTGCCGCATACATCGCCTCGGGCGAGGCATGGTCGATGAACGTGTCGGGCAGGACCATGCTGCGGAACCTCAGCCCGCGGTCGAACACGCCCTCATCCGCCAGAAGCTGCGCGACGTGGCTGCCGAAGCCGCCGACCGCGCCCTCCTCGATGGTGATCAGCGCCTCGTGCTCGCGCGCCAGCCGCAGGACCAGCTCGCGGTCGAGCGGCTTGGCGAACCGCGCATCCGCCACCGTGACCGCGATGCCGCGCTGCGCCAGCGCCTCGCGCGCCACCATCACCTCGGCCAGCCGGGTGCCGAACGACAGCACTGCCACCCGCCCGCCCTCGGCGATCATCCGGCCGCGCCCGATCTCCAAGGGCTCGGCCCGCTCGGGCAGTTCGACCCCCACGCCCTCGCCGCGCGGGAAGCGGAAGGCCGAGGGCCGGTCGTCCAGCGCCGCCGCGGTGGCGACCATCCGCGTCAGTTCCGCCTCGTCGGCGGCGGCCATGACCACGAAGCCCGGCAGGTTGGCGAGGAAGGCCACGTCATAGGCCCCGGCATGGGTCGCCCCGTCGGCACCCACCAGCCCGGCCCGGTCGATGGCAAAGCGCACCGGCAGGCGCTGGATCGCCACGTCGTGCACGACCTGATCGTAGCCGCGCTGCAGGAAGGTCGAATAGAGCGCGCAGAACGGCCGCAGCCCGCCCGCCGCCAGCCCTGCGGCGAACGTCACCGCGTGCTGCTCGGCAATTCCCACGTCGAAGCAGCGGCGCGGGAAGCGCTCGGCAAAGAGGTTGAGCCCGGTCCCGTCCGGCATCGCCGCGGTGATCGCCACGATCTTCTCGTCGCGTTCCGCCTGCGCGATCAGCGCCTTGGCAAAGACCGAGGTATAGCTCGGCGCGTTCGACTTGGCCTTGGCCTGCTCGCCCGTCACCACGTCGAAGCGCGCCCGCGCATGGCCGCGGTCGGCCGAGGATTCCGCCGGCGCGTAGCCCTTGCCCTTCTTCGTCACTGCATGGATCAGCACCGGCCCGTCGGCCCGCGCCTTCACCGTCCTGAGCAGCGGCAGAAGCTGCTCGAGGTCGTGGCCGTCCACCGGCCCGATGTAGGAAAACCCCAGTTCCTCGAACAGCGTGCCGCCGATGGTCATGCCCTTGAGCATTTCCTTGGCGCGCCGCGCCCCCTCCTGCATCGGCGGGGGCAGCAGGCTCACGGCGCCCTTGGCCGCGGCCTTGAGTTCCTGGAACGGGCCGCGGGTGTAGAGCCGGGTCAGATAGGACGACAGCGCCCCGGTCGGCGGGGCGATGGACATCTCGTTGTCGTTCAGAATCACGAACAGCCGGCTGCCCAGGTGACCGGCGTTGTTCAGCGCCTCGAAGGCCATGCCGGCGCTCATCGCCCCGTCGCCGATCACCGCCACCGCGTCGCCCGGATCGCCGCCCAGATCGCGCGCCACCGCAAACCCCAGCGCCGCCGAAATGGACGTGGACGAATGCCCCGCGCCGAACGGGTCATGCGCGCTCTCGGCGCGCTTGGTGAAACCCGAGAGGCCGCCCTCCATCCGCAGCGTGCGGATGCGGTCGCGCCGCCCGGTCAGGATCTTGTGCGGATAGCACTGGTGGCCCACGTCCCAGATGATCTTGTCGCGCGGGCTGTCGAAGACCGCGTGCAGCGCCACGGTCAGCTCCACCACGCCCAGCCCGGCGCCCAGATGGCCGCCGGTGACGCTCACCGCGCTGATCGTCTCGGACCGCAGCTCGTCGGCCAACTGGCGCAGCTCGCGGTCGCTCAGCGCCTTGAGGTCAGCCGGCCCCGACACCCGGTCGAGAAGCGGCGTCGCGGGCCGCGGCTGCGGCGCCGCGGCGGGGGCCGAGAGCACGGGCTCGGGGGCGGGAGGGGTCGTGTCGGTCATCGGCTGGCCCTTTCCGGGCGCTGGCAGGGGCGCGCGCCCCCGCCAGAGACAGGTGCCGCGTCAGGTCTGGCGGTGGATAACGAAACGCGCCAGTTGCCGCAAGTTTCCGGCCGCGTCGGGGTTCACCCCCTCGGCCTCGTCGTTCAGCGCCGCCTCGGCCCGCGCCACGATCGCCGCGGCCTTGTCGCGCGCCTCGTCCAGCCCGAGCAGTGAGACGAAGGTGGCCTTGCCCAGCCGCGCGTCCTTGCCGGTGCGCTTGCCGGTCTGCTCAGGGTCGCCCGTCACGTCGAGGATGTCGTCGGCGATCTGGAACGCGAGCCCCAGCCCCTTGGCATACTCGGAGAGCGGCGCCGGATCGGCCCCCGCCATCACCGCGCCGGCGGTGGCCGCGAACTGGATCAGCGCCCCGGTCTTGGCCTGCTGCAGCGCCTTGACCTCGGCGAGGTCCAGTGGCTCGACCGCCGTTTCGGCGGCGATGTCGCGGGCCTGCCCCCAGACCATCCCCCGCGCGCCCACGGCGGCGGCAAAGCGGCGCAGCAGCGCCACGCGGATCTCGCAATCCCCGATCGCCGGGTCGGCCAGCATCTCGAACGCCCGCGCCTGCAGCGCGTCGCCGGCGAGGATCGCCGTCGCTTCGGACCACTGGACGTGCACCGTCGGCATCCCGCGGCGCAGATCGTCGTCGTCCATCGCCGGCAGGTCGTCGTGGACGAGGCTGTAGGCGTGCAGCATCTCGACCGCCACCGCGACCGGCATCGCGTGGGCATCCGCGACCCCGTGCAGCCGCGCCGATTCCAGCACAAGGAAGGCGCGGATGCGCTTGCCGCCGACGCAGGCATAGCGCATCGCATCGGTCAGGTCGCCGTCCGGCAGATCGGCCAGCGCGGCCTCGAGCGCCGCGTTCACCGCCGCGCGCACCGCCTCCATCCGGGCGATCATCGCCTAAAGGCCCTCGACCGGCGTGGTGCCCACCGGCTCGCCCGAGGCCGAGAGCATGATCTTCTCCACCCGCTCCTCGGCCTGCCGCAGCCGCCGCTCGCAATGGGCGCGCAGCTTGGCGCCGCGTTCGTACAGCGCGATCGACTCGTCCAGCGTCGCCTCGCCATGCTCGAGCTTGCCCACGACGGACTCGAGCTCCTTCATCGCGTCCTCGAAGGACATCCGGTCGATCTCGGGGTCGGTCATTGAGCGGCTTCCTTGAGTGTTTCGACGTGCACGCGGGCCGAGCGGCCCAGCGCGGCGAGATCATAGCCGCCTTCCAGCACCGATACCACAGGCGCCCCCGCGGCCCGCGCGGCGTCGCGGATCAGCGCCGTGACGGCGGCGAAATCGGCCTCGGTCCAGTTGAGCTGCGCCAGCGGATCGGCGGCATGGGCGTCGAACCCGGCCGAGACGACGACCAGCCCCGGCCGCCAGTCGGCCAGCCGCGCGGCGATCAGCCGCCAGGCCGCGACCGCCTCGGCCCCGCCCGATCCGGGGCGCAGCGGGACGTTCATCACCTGCCCGTGGGCGCCCGTCTCGTGCGCCGCCCCGGTGCCGGGATAAAGCGGCATCTGGTGGGTCGAGGCGAAGAACGCCCGTCCCTCGGTCCACAGGATGTCCTGCGTGCCGTTGCCGTGGTGGACATCGAAATCCACCACCGCCACCCGGTCGAGCCCGTGATGTTCGAGCCCCCGCAGCGCCGCGATGGCGGCGGTGCCGAGCAGGCAGAACCCCATCGCCGTCTCGCGCTCGGCATGGTGGCCGGGCGGGCGCATGGCGACGAAGGCGCTTTCGTCCTCGCCGCCCAGCACCGCATCGACGGCCGCGCAGGCCCCGCCGGCCGCCTTAAGCGCCGCGGTCAGGCTGCCGGGGGAGAGGTGGGTGTCGGCATCCAGCGCCACGCTGCCCTGCGCGGGCACCGCCGCCCGCAGCCGGTCGAGGTACCGCGCCGGGTGGGCGCGCAGCAGGTCCGCTTCGTCCGCCTCCGGGCAGTCGCGCGGCGCCAGCGCCAGCGGCGCGAGGGCCTTCAGCACCGCGGCGTGGCGGGCGACCTGTTCGGGATGGCCGGGCGGGGTCAGATGCCCCTCGGCCGAAGCGTCAGAGTAAAGCAGCGTCATGCCCGCCACGCTGGCCCAACCGCGGCGATCCCGCAACCCTCGCGCGCCCGCGCCGCCGGCCCGCCCGGGTTGATGTTTCGCAGTCCGCGCGCGGGGAGTGCGCCCCGCGCGCGGCGCCGTTCAGTAGCAGCCGACCTTGGCGATCCGCCCGTCGGTGCCGGTCTCGATGTTCAGCCGGTCGGGCCGGAAATCCGCCGTTACCGCATCGCCCGGCCCGATCACCCGGCTGCCTGCCGGCAGCATCATGGTCCTGAGCACCGACTGCGGCTGGCCGACCAGCCCCTGGAACCCCGAGGCCTTGCAGAGGTCCGCGTCCGGCAGCGGCGCCGCGCCGGGCGGCGGCACCGGCTCGACGCAGGCGGCCAGCGCCAGCAGCGGCAGCAGCGCGAGCGCGCGCATCACCGCCGCCCTCAGCCGCAGGTCACGGCGGCGATGTTGCCGGCCGCGTCGAGCTGGAAGGCGATCCTGAGGGCGTTGTACTCCTCGGGTTCGATGCCGCGATATTCCGCGACCCGGTACTGCCGGGTGATGCCCAGCGTCGGGATCACGCTCGCCGGCTGGCCGATGGCGCTGCGGTAGTTGGCGGCGTGGCAGGCGTCCGGCTCGCGCGATTGCAGCCCGGCGACGCCGGTGATCGGGGGCGGGGCCACCTCGGGCATCGGGGCCACCACGGCCACCGGCTCAGGCGCCGGAGCCGGGGCCGCCATGCAGCCGGCCAGCAGGGCTGCGGCCGCCAGCGCGAGGCCGTGGGCCATCACGCGCTGCGGCACGAAAAGGGGAAATCTGGGTGTGGTCATCGCTCGTCCTCGTCTCTGTCGTCGGGGGTGCGCCGCGGTCTTGCGCCCGGCTCTGCCCGCTCCGCCTATAGCCGTGGCGCCGCCGCCAGCGCCAGCGCCTGCACGCCAGACTGCCGCACCCGCCCCGCCCCTGTCACCGCCGCGCATCAGCGCCGCCGGTCACATCCCCGCCAGCAGGCGGCTCAGGGCGCAAAGGCCGCGATCGCGTCCCACACACGGTGCAGCTCGGCCGCCGAGATGCCGTAGGGCGGCAGCACATAGACCGTGCTGCCGAGCGGCCGCAGCAGCACGCCCTGGTCGAGCGCAAAGCCCCTGAGCCGCTGCCCCGCCGCGGCGAGGTACCCCGCGCCGTCCACCCGCAGGTCCAGCGCCGCAATGGTCCCGCAGCGCCGCGCGCCGGTGAAGCGCGCCGCGCCGCCCACCGCCGCCAGCCGCTCGGCCTGCATCGCGCCCAAGGCGTCAAGCTGCGCCTGCATCCCCCCCGCCTGCCAGATCCGCGCATTGGCCAGCCCCGCCGCGCAGGCGATCGGGTTGGCGGTGTAGCTCGAGGAATGGAAGAAGGTCTTGGCCCGGTCCTCGGACCAGTGCGCGGCAAAGACCGCCTCGGTCGCCAGCGTCGCGGCCAGCGGGATGGCGCCCCCGGTCAGCCCCTTGGAGGTGCAGAGAATGTCGGGCGCGATCCCGGCATGGTCGCAGGCCCAGAGCCGCCCGGTCCGGCCCCAGCCGGTCATCACCTCGTCGGCGATCAGCAGCACCCCGTGCCGGTCGCAGGCGGCGCGCAGCCGCGCCAGCACCTCGGGCGGATACATCAGCATCCCGCCCGCCCCGAGCACCAGCGGCTCGACGATCAGCGCGGCAAGGTCGCCCTGCGCCGCCAGCGCCTCGAAGGCAGCCAGCGTCGCCGCCCCGTCGCCCGCGGGAAAGGGCAGGCTGTCGACCGCGAACATCAGGGGCTGGTAGGCGGCGTTGAAGACCCCGCGGGCGCCGACGCTCATCGTCCCGATGGTGTCGCCGTGATAGCTGCCGTCGAGCACCGCGATCCGGTGCCGGGGCCGGCCGCTGTTCGCCCAGAACCCTAGTGCCATCTTCAGCGCCACCTCGACGCTCGTTGAACCGCTGTCGGAATAGAACACCCGCGTCAGCCCCGCGGGGGCGAGGTCCACGAGCGCCCGGGCGAGGTCCTCGGCCGGCTGATGGGTCAGCCCGGCGAAGATCACCTGGTCCAGCCGCTCGGTCTCGGCCCGGATCGCCGCCATGATCGGCGGGTAGCGGTGGCCGTGGGTGATCACCCACCAGCTCGAGATCGCGTCGATCAGCGGGCCGCGGTCGGTCTCGATCACCGATCCCTCGGCCTTGAGCGCGCGCGGCGGCCGGGGCTCGGTCGCGTGCTGGGTGAACGGGTGCCAGACGGGCGAATCGGTCATCGGGGTCTCCGTTGCGCCGCAGGCACGGCCCGTGGCGGGGATGGGGCGGACCAGCGGGCGGTCAGGCGAAGTCCTGCGGGTCGAAGCCCGCGCGCATCGCGGCGGCAAGGCTCTCGGGCGTCAGCGGATCGAGCCGCGGCAACCGGCCCAGCACCCGCACCTGCCCGATCTGGCCGATGGTGGCGATGTTGTCGGGGTTGTCGTCGCCGACGAAGGCCACGCCATGCACACGGCACCCCCGCGCCCGCAGCGACTCGAGCGCGGTGAGCGTGTGGCTGATCGTCCCGAGCCCCGTCGTCGCGACGAGGATCACCGGCAGCCCCCAGCGCGCGAACAGCTCGGCCGACAGCAGCTCGCGGGTGATCGGGACGAGCACGCCGCCCGCCCCCTCGATCACCAGCGGGTCGGCGTCGGGCAGCGGCAGGTCGGGGATGGCGACACCGGCCAGTTCCGCCGCCCGGTGCGGCGAGAGCGGGTCGGGCAGCACCACCGCCTCGGGCAGGGTCGCGGCGCCGGTCATGCGGCGGACGAAGGCGCTGTCGCTTTCGGGGGCGTTCGCAGGATCGGCCGCAGGATCGTTCGCATGAACTGTGCATGAACCTTGCACGAACGGTGCAGGAACGTCGGACGGTTTGCGCATCGTCGGAACCGGGATGCCGGTCTGCACCGGCTTCCAGTAGCGCGCCCCGAGCAACCCCGTCAGCCCTGCCGCGAACACCGTCTTGCCGATGTCCGTCCCGGTCCCTGTGATCACAAATCGAGCCATAGTCGCTCCAACGTCGCGGCAAGCCGCACCACATCCTCGGCCGAGGCATTCAGCGTCAGCGACACCCGCAGCCGCGCGGTCCCTGCCGGCACCGTCGGCGGGCGGATGCCGCGGACGTCGAAGCCCTCGGCCTGCACCGCCGCGGCAAGCCGCATGGTGGCGGCGTCCTCGCCCACGATCAGCGGCACGATCTGGCTGCCCGACATCGGCAGATGCGGCAGCCGCGTCGACATTTCCTGTGAGAACAAGGCGATGTGATCGTGCAGCCGCTGCGGCAGATCGGGCTCGTCGCGCAGCAGGTCGAGCGCCGCGCCCCCCGCGACCGCCATCAGCGGCGAGGGCGCGGTGGCGAAGATGAATGGCCGGGCGCGGTTGATCAGCGCCGCGCGCAGCACCGCCGGCAGGCAGAGCAGCGCGCCCGACCCGCCCAGCGCCTTGCCCAAGGTGTGCAGCGTGATCACGTTCTCGCGCCCCTCGAGCGCGTGCGACAGGCCCCTGCCGCCCGGCCCCCAGACGCCGGTCGCGTGGGCCTCGTCGACGATCAGAAACCCTTCCCGATCCGCGAGTTGCGCCAGATCGTCCAGCGGCGCCCGGTCGCCGTCCATGCTGTAGAGGCTCTCGACCGCGATCCACACCGCGCCCGTGCCGCCCCGCACCCGCCAGCCTGTGATCACATCTTCGGCGTGGTCCGCGTCATTGTGCCGGAACTCGGCCACCTCGGCCCGCGCCAGCCGCGCCCCGTCACGGGTCGAGGCATGGCTCAGCGCATCCATCAGCAGCAGGTCGCCCCGCTGCGGCAGGGTCGAGACCACCGCCACATTGGCCTGATACCCGCCCCCGAAGCCCAGCGCGACCTCGGCCCCGAAGAAGGCTGCGGCGTTGATTTCAAAGGCTTCCTGCCAGTCGGTGTTGCCCCTGAGCAGCCGCGACCCGGCCGCGCCCACCGGCACGCCGTCCGCGAGCGCCGCCTGCACCGCGGCCGCCAACCGGGGGTGTCCGGCGAGCCCGAGATAGTCGTTCGAGGCGAAATCGACCCCCGCCCGCGGGATCAGCCGCCGGGTGCGCCCGGCGGCCTCGAGCGCGGCGAGATCGGCGCGGAACGGCGCCAGCCGGTCGGGCGTGCTGACGTCCCGCATCGGCTCAGCGCAGGATCGGAACCGGCGTCTCGCCCGCAGCCGCGCGCATCGGACAGGCCGCGGGCGCGCCCTCGGGGATCGCCGTGGGGGCCGGCGCGGCGGTGCCGTCGACGGGCGCGTGTTCCCACGCGACCATCGGCTGCATCCCGAGTTTCGCCAGCAGTTTCATGTCCTTGTCCTCGTCCGGGTTGCCCGCCGTCAGCAGCGTCTCACCCACGAAGATCGAGTTCGCGCCGGCGAAGAAGCACAGCGCCTGCATCTCGTCGGTCATCTCGGTGCGGCCGGCCGACAGCCGCACATGGCTTTCCGGCATCATGATCCGCGCCAGCGCGATGGTGCGCACGAAGTCGATCGGATCGACCGGCGGGGCATCGGCCAAGGGCGTGCCGGGAATCGGGATCAGCAGGTTCAACGGCACCGAATCCGGCGGCTCGGGCAGGTTCGCCAGCGTCACCAGCATGTCCACGCGGTCCTGCGCCCCCTCGCCCAGGCCCAGGATGCCGCCCGAGCAGACCTTGATCCCGCTGTCGCGGACCACGGCCAGCGTATCCAGCCGGTCGGCGTAGCTGCGGGTCGTGATCACATTGGAATAATGCGCCTCGGACGTGTCCACGTTGTGGTTGTAGTAGTCGAGCCCCGCCGCCGCGAGCCGCGTCGCCTGGGATTTGTCCAGCATTCCCAGCGTCATGCAGGTTTCCATGCCCAGCGCCTTGACGCCCTCGACCATGGCCACGATCTGCGCCATGTCGCGCTCTTTCGGGGACCGCCAGGCGGCGCCCATGCAGTAGCGGGTGGCCCCGGCGGCCTTGGCGCGGGCGGCCTCGGCGATCACCCGCTGCACCTCCATCAGCTTCGACGCCGACAGGCCCGAATCATGCCGCGCGGACTGGCTGCAATAGCTGCAATCCTCGGGGCAGCCGCCGGTCTTGATCGACAGCAGGCGGCTGAGCTGGATCCGGTTCGGGTCGAAATGCGCCCGGTGGACGGTCTGGGCGCGGAACAGCAGCTCCATGAACGGCAGATCGAAGATCTCGCGCGCGGCCTCGGGGGTCCAGTGCGGGCGGCCGGTGAGGGAGGGGGCGGTCGGGGCGTTCATCCGTAGCCTCGCAACATATGTTTGCAGGGGCGGGTTAGCAGGATTGACTGCCCCTGTTCAATGCCCTCGGGAATTGCCGCGCTGCGGGCCTGTCGCGGCGTTTGTCATTGACGCCGCCGGGCGCATTTCCTGTAATCCCCGCAAAACCAACGGGAGAGCTGACCATGACCCTGATGACCCGTCTTGCGGCCGGTGCCGCGGCGCTGGCGCTGACCTGCGGCGCCGCCGCGGCCGATCCGGCGCTGATCTTCGACCTTGGCGGCAAGTTCGACAAATCCTTCAACGAGGCCGCCTATCACGGCGCCGAGAAGTGGAAGACCGAGACCGGCGGCAACTACAAGGAACTCGAGATGCAGTCCGAGGCCCAGCGCGAACAGGCGCTGCGCCGGCTGGCCGAGACCGGGGCGAACCCGATCGTGATGACCGGCTTCGCCTTCGGCGACGTGCTGACCAAGGTCGCGCCCGACTATCCCGACACCCGCTTCGTCATCATCGACACCGTGGTCGAGGCGCCGAACGTCCAGTCGGTCGTCTTCAACGAGGGCGAGGGCAGCTATCTGGCCGGGATCGCGGCGGCGAAGGCCTCGAAATCCGGGACCGTCGGCTTCATCGGCGGGATGGACGTGCCGCTGATCCGCAAGTTCGCCTGCGGCTATGTGCAGGGCGTCAAGGCCACGAACCCCGACGCCAAGGTGATCCAGAACATGACCGGCACCACCCCGGCCGCCTGGAACGACCCGGTGAAGGGGGGCGAGCTCGCCCGCGCGCAGAAGGCGCAGGGCGCGGACGTGATCTATGCCGCCGCCGGCGGGACGGGGATCGGCGTGCTGCAGGCCGCGGCCGACGAGGGGATCCTCTCCATCGGCGTCGATTCGAACCAGAACCACCTGCACCCGGGCAAGGTGCTGACCTCGGTGGTGAAGGGCGTGGACAAATCGGTTTACGAGGCGTTCAAGGCCGGCACCGCGGTCGAGCCGGGCACCAAGGTCATGGACCTCAAGTCGGGCGGCGTCAGCCTCGCCATGGACGACAACAACAAGCCGCTGATGACCGACGAGATCACCAAGGCCATCGACGAGGCCTCGGCCAAGATCGCCTCGGGCGAGATCAAGGTCCACGACTACATGACGGACAACGCCTGCCCGGTCCAGTAAGTGACGCCGACCCAACCCGAGGCGGGGCCCGATCGCGGCCCCGCCGTGCCGACCGACCGGGGGCGCGCGGCCGCCCCCGGCACCCCGCCCGCCATCGAGCTGCGCGGGATCTCGAAATCCTTCGGGCCGGTGCAGGCCAATCGCGACATCTCGATGGTCGTCCCGCGCGGCACGATCCACGGCATCGTGGGCGAGAACGGCGCCGGCAAATCGACGCTGATGTCGATCCTCTACGGGTTCTACCGCCCTGACGCCGGCGCGATCCTGATCGGCGGCCGCGACGCGGGGATCACCGACAGCCAGTCCGCGATCCGGGCCGGGATCGGCATGGTGTTCCAGCACTTCAAGCTGGTCCCGAACATGACCGTGGTCGAGAACGTCATCCTCGGGGCCGAGGACAGCGCGCTCTTGGCCCCCTCGCTCAGCCGGGCGCGCAAGGAACTGCGGCGGCTCGCGGCGGAATACGAGATGCAGGTCGATCCCGATGCGGTGGTCGAGACGCTGTCGGTCGGCCACCAGCAGCGGGTGGAAATCCTCAAGGCGCTGTACCGCCAGGCCGACATCCTGATCCTCGACGAGCCGACGGGCGTGCTGACCCCGGCCGAGGCCGACCACCTGTTCCGCATCCTCCGCGGGCTCAGGGACGAGGGCAAGACGATCATCCTGATCACCCACAAGCTGCGCGAGATCATGGAGATCACCGACAACGTCAGCGTCATGCGGCGCGGCGAGATGGTGGCGACGGTGCGCACGGCCAACACCTCGCCCGAGCAGCTCGCCGAACTGATGGTCGGGCGCAAGGTGCTGCTCAGGGTGGACAAGACCCCGGCCCGGCCGGGGGCCCCGGTGCTCGAGATCAGCGGCCTCAGGATGCGCGACCGGCACGGGGTCGAGCGGCTGCGCGGCATCGACCTGACGGTGCGGGCGGGCGAGATCCTCGGCATCGCCGGGGTCAGCGGCAACGGCCAGACCCAGCTGATGGAGATCCTCGGCGGCTACCCCGAGCCCGGCGCCCGGATCGAGGGCGCGGCGCGGCTGAACGGCGCGGGGCTGCCCCTGACCGGCGCCGATGCGGCGGCGCGGCGGCGGGCGGGCGTCGGCAACATCCCCGAGGACCGGCAGGTCGAGGGGCTGATCATGGACTTCGACGCGTGGGAGAACACCGTCTTCGGCCACCACCGCGACCCCGAATACCAGTCCGGCCTGCTGATGGACCGCGAGGCGATCCGCAGCCGCGCCGCCCGCCTGATCGAGCATTTCGACGTCCGCCCGCCGAATCCTGACCTCGCGGCGCGCAACTTCTCGGGCGGCAACCAGCAGAAGATCGTGGTCGCGCGCGAGATCGAGGAACGCCCGTCGCTGCTGCTCGTCGGCCAGCCGACGCGGGGCGTAGACATCGGCGCCATCGAGTTCATCCACCGCCGCCTGATCGAGATGCGCGACGCGGGCGCGGCGATCCTGCTCGTCTCGGTCGAGCTGGACGAGATCCTTGGCCTCTCTGACCGGATCGCGGTGATGTTCGACGGCCGGATCATGGGCGAACGCCTGCCCGACCGGACGACGGCGGGGGAACTGGGGCTGCTCATGGCGGGGGTGGACCCGGCCACGCACCGGGCCGATGAGGGGATCACGCCCGCGACCGCCCCCGCCGCCGCCGGCGAACCGCTCAAGGTGATTTCATGACCCGCCTGCCCCGCTGGGCCGACCTCATCCTCACGCCGCTGATCTCGCTGGCGCTGGCCTTCGGCCTGTCGGCGCTGGTGATCCTCGCCATCGGCCAGGACCCGTGGGAGGCGCTCAGGACGATGGTCACCGGCGCGCTCGGGTCGTCCTACGGCTGGGGCTACACGCTCTATTACGCGACGAACTTCATCTTCACCGGGCTCGCGGTGGCGGTGGCGGCGCACGCGGGGCTGTTCAACATCGGCGCCGAGGGGCAGGCGACGCTGGGCGGCCTTGGCGTCGCGCTGGTGTGCCTGTCGCTGCCCTGGCCGCACTGGGCGCTGGCGCTGCCCGCGGCGATGGTGGGGGCGGCGCTCTTCGGCGCGGCCTGGGCGTTCATCCCGGCGTGGCTGCAGGCCAAGCGGGGCAGCCATGTCGTGATCACCACGATCATGTTCAACTTCATCGCCGCGGCGCTGCTGAACTGGCTGCTCGTCAACGTCATGCGCCCGGCGGGCAGCATGGACCCGGCGACGGCGCGGTTTCCCGCCGGCACCACCCTGCCGACGCTGAGCGACATGGCCGCCGCCGTGGGGATGAGCTGGGGCCGCTCGACGCCCGCCAACATCACCTTTCTGATCGCCGTCGCCGCCTGCGTCCTCGTCTGGGTGCTGATCTGGCGCACCCCGCTCGGCTACGAGATCCGCGCCTTCGGCAAGTCCGAGCGGGCGGCACGCTATGCGGGGATCTCGCCGGTGCGGATCACCGTGATCGCCATGCTGATCTCGGGCGCGCTCGCCGGGCTGATGACGATCAACAACGTCATGGGAGAGGCCGGGCGGCTGGTCCTGAACAACGTCGAGGGCGCGGGCTTCATCGGCATCGCCGTGGCGCTGATGGGGCGCAACCACCCGCTCGGCATCCTGCTGTCGGCGCTGCTGTTCGGGTTCCTCTACCAGGGCGGGGGGGAGCTCGCGCTCTTCTCGAACATCCCGCGCGAGCTGATCGTGGTGATCCAGGCGCTGGTGATCCTGTTCACCGGCGCACTCGACAACATGGTGCGGATGCCGCTCGAGCGGCTGTTCGCCGGTCGGTCGGGGGGGCGCGGGTGATGGACTACGCGACCGTCCTGCAGATCCTCGACAGCGCGGTGCGGCTGATGACGCCGCTGCTGCTCGCCTGCCTCGCGGGGCTCTTCTCGGAACGCTCGGGGATCTTCGACATCGGGCTGGAAGGCAAGATGCTGATCGCGGCCTTCGCGGCGGGCGCGGCGGGGGCGATGACCGGCAACCTGTGGCTGGGGCTCGGGGCGGCAATCGTGGCCTCGGGGGCGCTGGCGCTGATCCACGGGGCGACGGCGATCACCTTTCGCGGCAACCAGCTGATTTCGGGCGTGGCGATCAACTTTCTCGCCTCGGGGCTGACGGTGCTTCTGGGGCAGAGCTGGTTCGGGCTCGGCGGGCGCACCCCCTCGCTCGAGGCCGGGGCGCGGTTCCAGCCGATCACCCTGCCCTTCGCCGAGGCGCTGCGCGGCGTGCCGGTGCTGGGGCCGTTCTACGCCGAGGTCGTCTCGGGGCACACGCTGCTCGTCTATGTGGCCCTGGCGCTGGTGCCGGCGACGTGGTGGCTGCTCTACCGCACCCGCTTCGGGCTGCGGCTGCGCGCGGTGGGCGACAACCCGGCGTCGGTCGATACCGCCGGCGTCTCGGTCGTGCGGCTGCGCTGGACGGCGGTGCTGATCACCGGGGCGCTGTGCGGCCTCGCGGGGGCCTATCTCGCCGCCGGGCTCTCGGCCGGGTTCGTCAAGGAGATGACCGCCGGGCGCGGCTACATCGCGCTCGCCGCGCTGATCTTTGCCAACTGGCGGCCGTGGCGGGCGCTCGGCGCCACCTTCCTCTTCGGGCTGATGGAGGCGGTGGCCAACCGCTACCCCGAAATCGACCTCGGGCCGGTCACGGTCCCGTCCATGTTCATGCAGGCGCTGCCCTATATCCTGACCGTCGTGATCCTTGCCGGGTTCATCGGCCGCGCCACGCCCCCCCGTGCCGGAGGAGAGCCCTATGTCAAAGAACGCTGAGCTGGCGCGCCTGGTCCGCGACCGCGCCGGGTCCGAGCCGCCGGCCTACGGGCTGGTGCTGGGCTCGGGGCTGGGCCACCTCGGCGGCATGGTCGAGGGGGTGGCGATCCCCTATGCCGACCTCGACGGGTTTCCCCATGCGGGGGTCTCGGGGCACGTTCCGCAGCTTTACCTCGGCCAACTCGAGGGGCGGCGCGTGGCGGTGTTCGGCGGCCGGTCGCATTACTACGAGACCGGGCGCCCCAACGCGATGCGCCTGCCGCTCGAGCTGCTGGCCGAACTCGGCTGCGACCGGCTGATCCTGACCAACGCCGCCGGCAGCCTGCGCGAGGACATTCCGTCGGGCGAGCTGATGCTGCTCTCGGACCACATCGCCTTCGCCGGCACGAACCCGCTGATCGGCGAGCGCGACGAGCGCCGCTTCGTCCCGCTGACCGACGCCCACGACCCCGGCATCCGCGCCGACCTGCGCGCCGCCGCGGCGGCCGAGGGGGTGGCGCTGCCCGAGGGGGTCTATGCGTGGTTCTCGGGTCCGTCCTTCGAGACGCCGGCCGAGATCCGCGCCGCCCGCGTCCTCGGCGCCGACGCGGTGGGGATGTCCACGGTGCCCGAGATCATCCTCGGCCGCTTCCTCGGCCTGCGCTGCGCGGCGGTGTCGGTGATTACCAACATGGGGGCGGGGCTCTCGACCGAGCGGATCAGCCACGACCACACCAAGCAGATGGCCCCGATCGGGGCGGAGAAGCTCGAGCGGGTGCTGCGGCGGTTCCTGCGGGACTGAGCGCGGCGCGGGGTGGCGCGCGCCTGCCGCCGTCGACACCCCGACCGGACGGCGCCGTGACGCCGGACGGATGGGGGGCGCGTGGGCAGAAGCCCACCAAATCCTGTGTCATTGCGTGACATTGGCGGGGGCGGTCGCTATATGATGCGGGTCAATCGCAGGATACCAGACGCATGACCGCAGTCCCCGCGGCGCAGCCCGAATACGGCGCCGATTCCATCAAGGTTCTCAAGGGTCTCGAGGCCGTCCGCAAGCGGCCCGGGATGTATATCGGGGACACCGACGACGGCTCTGGCCTGCACCACATGGTATATGAGGTCGTGGACAACGGCATCGACGAGGCGCTGGCCGGCCACGCCGACGTCGTCTCGGTCAAGATCCACGCCGACAGCAGCGTGAGCGTGCGCGACAACGGTCGCGGCATCCCGGTCGACAAGCACCCCACCGAAGGCGTCAGCGCCGCCGAGGTCATCATGACCCAGCTTCATGCCGGCGGGAAGTTCGACCAGAACAGCTACAAGGTCTCGGGCGGCTTGCACGGGGTCGGCGTCTCGGTGGTCAACGCGCTGAGCGACTGGCTCGAGCTGCGCATCTGGCGGGGCGGCAAGGAACACTACGCCCGCTTCGAGCACGGCGACACGGTCGAGCATCTGCGCGTCGTGGGCGACGCGGCGCCGGGCGAAAAGGGGACCGAGGTGCGCTTCCTCGCCAGCTCGCGCGAGCATGGCGGGACGGGCACGTTCTCGAACCTCGACTACAGCTTCAAGACGCTGGAAAACCGGCTGCGGGAACTCGCGTTCCTCAACTCGGGCGTCCGCATCGTGCTTGAGGACGAGCGCCCGGCCGAGCCGCTGCGGACCGAGCTGTTCTACGAGGGCGGGGTGCGTGAGTTCGTCCGCTACCTCGACCGCTCGAAGAACCCGGTGCTGCCCGACCCGATCTTCATCACCGGCGAGCGCGGCGGGATCGGGGTCGAGATCGCCATGTGGTGGAACGACAGCTACCACGAGACGGTCCTGCCCTTCACCAACAACATCCCCCAGCGCGACGGCGGCACGCACCTTGCGGGCTTCCGCGGCGCGCTGACGCGGGTCATCAACGCCTATGCCCAGTCCTCGGGCATCGCCAAGCGCGAGAAGGTGGACTTCACCGGCGACGACGCCCGCGAGGGGCTGACCTGCGTGCTGTCGGTCAAGGTGCCCGACCCCAAGTTCTCGAGCCAGACCAAGGACAAGCTGGTGTCGTCCGAGGTGCGCCCGGCGGTCGAGACGCTGATGAACGAGAAGCTGGCCGAGTGGTTCGAGGAGAACCCGACCGAGGCCAAGGCCATCGTCGGCAAGATCGTCGAGGCGGCGCTGGCGCGCGAGGCGGCGCGCAAGGCGCGCGAGCTGACCCGGCGCAAGACGGCGATGGACGTGGCGAGCCTGCCCGGCAAGCTCGCCGACTGCCAGGAGAAGGACCCGGCGCTGGCCGAGCTCTTCATCGTCGAGGGTGACAGCGCCGGCGGCTCGGCCAAACAGGGCCGCTCGCGCCAGAACCAGGCGGTGCTGCCGCTCCGCGGCAAGATCCTGAACGTCGAGCGGGCGCGCTTCGACCGGATGCTCTCGTCCGAGATGATCGGCACGCTGATCACCGCGCTCGGCACCGGCATCGGGCGCGACGAGTTCAACCTCGGCAAGCTGCGCTACCACAAGATCGTCATCATGACCGACGCCGACGTGGACGGCGCGCATATCCGCACGCTGCTGCTCACCTTCTTCTTCCGGCAGATGCCGCAGCTGATCGAGGCCGGCCACCTCTACATCGCCCAGCCGCCGCTTTACAAAGTCGCGCGCGGCCGGTCCGAGGTCTATCTCAAGGACCAGCAGGCGCTTGAGGATTACCTGATCGCGCAGGGGATCGAGGGCGCCAGCCTGCGGCTCGGCTCGGGCGAAGAGATCACCGGCGCGGACCTCGCGCGGGTTGTGGACGAGGCGCGGCTGGCCCGGCGGGTGCTCAGGGCCTATCCGACCCACTACCCGGCGCACATCACCGAGCAGGCGGCGATCGCCGGCGCGATGGTCGCCGGCGCGCTCGAGGCGGATGCGGGCGCGGTGGGCGCGGCGGTAGCTGAGCGGCTCGACATGGTGGCCGAGGAGTATGAGCGCGGCTGGGCGGCGCGGCCGACGCAGGACGGCGGCCTGCGGCTGGCGCGGATGCTGCGCGGGGTCGAAGAGAGCCGGCTGCTCGACGGGCCGATGCTGCGCTCGGGCGAAAGCCGGCGGCTGGGGCAGATGACCGACGCGCTGCGCGAGGTCTATGGCCAGCGCGCGACGCTGGTGCGCAAGGACCGCGAGCTGCCGATCATGGGTCCGCTGTCGCTGCTGGACGCGATCTTCGCCGAGGGCGAGAAGGGCCTGAACCTGCAGCGCTACAAGGGTCTGGGCGAGATGAACCCCGAGCAGCTGTGGGAGACGACGCTCGACCCCGAGGCGCGCACCATGCTGCAGGTGCGGATCGAGGACGTGGCCGAGGCCGACGACATCTTCACCAAGCTGATGGGCGACGTGGTCGAGCCGCGGCGCGACTTCATCCAGCAGAACGCGCTGAGCGTGGAGAACCTCGACGCCTGACGGGAGTGCGGGGGGCTGCAATGCGCCATGCGCAATGCCGTAACCCAGGCAGTGCCCCCGCTGGCGCAGTGTCTTGCATTTGACCGAAAGCTGACTGGCTTCAACGGGTTGCAGAATGCTAGCGGTATGCCGATCGACCGTGGCGCGGAATCGACACGCTTGGTCCGTCGCGGGTGCTGCCCTTGGGAATCAGGGGCGGTTGTGCCATCAATGCTTAACGCCATCGCAGCGACCCGCGTCGCTGCTGTCAGGACAGGAGACGACCATGCGCACAGCGCTCACCTTCGCCACGGGGATCACCCTTTTCGCCGCCGTCGCCGCGCAGGCGGGCGGCTATGCTGCCCCCGTGGTCGAGACTGCGCCGGTCGTCGCCGTGACCCCGGCGCCGCTGTCGGATTGGGCGGGCGCTTATGGCGGCGCGTCGATCGGCTATTCTGGCCTCTCCGACGATGTCGTCGGGCTGGATTACTATCTGTCGGGCCGGCGGATCAGCCACGGCACGGACCTCGGTGCCACGGATATCAAGGGTCCGACGTTCGGATTGAACCTCGGCTATCGCTGGCAGCGTCAGAACTGGGTGTTCGGCCCCGAACTCTGGATCGAGGGTGGGAACGTCAAGGCCGACGACGACATCGTCTACAAGGGTGAGGCCAACGGCGTACAGATCGACGTCGAAGGCAACCTGGAATCGAAGCTCAAGAACCTTGTCGGCCTGCAGTTCAAGACGGGCTATCTCGTGAACCCCGAAACGCTCGTCTACGGCACCGCCGGGGTGGTGCGCGGCAAGTTCGAGCTGACGGCCACCAACCCCCGGGGGTCGCTGACCGAGAGCTATTCGTCCAGCGGCTATACGCTGGGACTCGGCGCCGAGCGCAAGATCCGCGACAACCTGTCGGTCTATGGCGAGTGGCAGTACCGCGACTTCGGTCGCACCGATGTGCTGTTCGACCTCGGGCAGGGCGAGGTGCTGGACACCGTCGCGACGCCCGTTCACCACAACATCAAGATGGGTCTGAACTTCAAGTTCTGAGGTTGCTCGCGTTGCGATGGGGGGCCGTCGGCGTGAGCCGGCGGCCTTTTTGCTTGAACCGTCAGGCGCTCATCCGGCGCGGCAGCGGCACCGGCAGGGCGCGGTGGACGCAGGCCACGGCAAAGCCCTCGGCCACCCAGGCCCGCAGCGCCGGATCGGCGGCGTCGAGCCCACCTGTGTAGGCGCCGAAGGCCGGCAGGATCATGTGATCGGCCCCGACCAGCAGCGCACGGCGACGGGCGCCGGCCAGCCGCAGGACCGGGTGGAAATGCCCGGCGATGTCCGGGCCCTCGCCCTCGGGCTGGTGGCGCAGCACCGCCCCGCCCAGCACCGCCTCGGGCGCGCAGCGACCGGGCAGCCGGCCCGCCGCCGGGCGCGGGTCGTGGTTGCCCGCGATCCACAGCCAGTCGCGCCCCGCCGCGAGCGCCGCGATCCCCTCCCCCACCTCGGGCTCGAGCCCCTCGACGGCCGCATCGTCGTCGAACCCGTCGCCCAGGCTGACCACGCAGGCGGGGTCGAGCGCCGCGACCTCCTCGGAGAGCCGCCGCAGGGTCTCGCGCCCCTCATAGGGCGGCAGCAGCGCACCGCCGCGGCGGGCCATGCGCTCGGACTTGCCGAGGTGCAGGTCGGCCACGATGAGCCAGCGACCCTCCGGCCACCACAGCGCGCCGGAACAGCGTGCCTCGAACACCAGCCCGTGCCAGCGGAAGGGGAAGCCCGTCACGGCCGGCCCTCAGTGTGCCCGCGGCACCGTGGCCGGGCGCGGACCGCGCCGGGGCCGGCGCGCCGCCTCCGGGTCGCGCGACTTCAGCCCGGTCGCGGGGCGGTTCACCCCGTCGCCGATCCCGGCCATCCGGGCCGCCTCGGCCGGGTCGGCCGACAGCGTCAGCCCCGCATCTGCCATCATCGCCTCTGCCTCTGCCTCGGCCAGCCGCATCCGGCCCTGCCCGTCGATCCTGACCCGCCCCATCTCGAGCATGAGCGGCGCGGCCAGCGGCGATACCCGGTCGAGCATCCGGTGGTCAAGCCGGGGCGAGCGGTCCAGCATCTCCTCGATCCGGCCGAAGTCGACGAGGCCGCGGCCCGCCTCGATGGCGGTGATCCGCAAGAGCAGGTGGTCGGGGTCGTGGCGGCGCAGCGTGTCATACAGGATGTCGCTGGAAAACGTCGCCTGCTTGCCCGATCGCCGCCCGCCCGGCAGGTTGCGCTGAATCAGCCCGGCGACGATGGCCACGTTGCGGAAGGTCCGCTTCATCACCGCATTGCCGCCCAGCCAGTCGCCCAACCCCTCGCGCAGCGCGGCGCGGTCCAGCAGCGTTTCGGTCTCGGTCACCGGGTCCACCGACCAGATCAGCAGCGCGTAATCGGTGGCGAGGAACCCGAGCGGCCCCAGCCCCGCCAGCTCCATCGTCCGGGTCATCAGCAGCCCCAGCGTCTGCAGCGCGTTGCGCCCGGCAAAGCCGTAGAGCGCGAAGTGCCAGCGCCCGTCATAGCGGAAGCTTTCCGACAGAAGCGTGCCGGGCTGCGGCAGCGCCGATTGCTCGGCCTGCAGCGCGAGCCAGTCGCGGGTGTCGGGGGGCAGCGCCGACCAGCGCGCGGGGTCGCCGATCAGCGCCAGCACCCGGTGGCTGAGCTCGGTCGAGGTCGCCAGCTTCAGCCCGTTGAAGGTAGCGATGCGCGGCTCCTTGTGAGGGTTCGGCGTGACCTCGATGCTGAGCTCGCGCAGCCCCTCGTACCGCACCGTCTGGCCGCCGATCAGGAAGGTGTCGCCGGGGACGAGGGTGGCGGCGAACCCCTCCTCGATCTCGCCCAGAAGGCCCTTGCCGCGCTGCCAGCGGACCTTGAGCGTCTCGGGGTCGATGATCGTGCCGATGTTCATCCGCAGGTCGCGGGCGGCGCGGGGGTCGCGCAGGCCCCACAACCCGCCGCGCTGGACGAGCCGCTGCCAGCGGTCATAGGCGCGCAGGGCATAGCCGCCGGTGGCGCAGAAGTTCAGGCAGTCGTCGAAATCGGCGCGGGTCAGCGTGGCGTAGGGGCCGGCGCCCGCGACCTCGGCATAGAGCGCGTCGGCGTCGAAGGGCGCGGCGCAGGCGGTCAGCAGGATGTGCTGGCAGAGCACATCGAGCGGCCCCGGCCCGCGCGGATCGCCGTCCAGGTCGCGCGCCCGCACGGCCTCGAGCGCGGCGATGCACTCGATCACCTCGAAGCGGTTGGCGGGCACGATGCGGGCGACCGAGGGGGCGTTGTAGCGGTGGTTGGCACGCCCGATGCGCTGCACCAGCCGCTTGACGTTCTTGGGCGCGCCGACCTGGATCACCAGATCGACGCCGCCCCAGTCGATCCCGAGGTCGAGGCTGCCCGTCGCCACCACGGCGCGCAGCGCGCCGGCGGCCATCGCCGCCTCGACCTTCTGGCGGGCCTCGCGTGACAGGCTGCCGTGGTGCAGGCCGATCGGCAGGTTGTCCTCGTTCGCGGCCCAGAGCTGCTGGAAATAGAGCTCGGCCTGGGCGCGGGTGTTGATGAAGACGATGGTCGTGTTGGCGCCCCGGATCGCGGCCAGCACCTCGGGCACCGCGTAATGGCCGTTGCCGCCGGCCCAGGGGGCGGGGCGGGCGGTGGGCAGCATGGCGATGTCGGGATCGGGGCCGGGGTCGGCGTGGATCACTTCGGCCCAGCCCATGAAGCGGGCGAGCGCGGCGGGGTCCTCGACCGTGGCGCTGAGGCCCGTGGCGCGCAGGCCCGGGGACAGCGTCCGCAGCCGCGCCAGCCCCAGCATCAGCTGATCGCCGCGCTTGGATTCGGCCAGCGCGTGCAGCTCGTCCAGCACCACCCGGCGCACGCTGCCGAAGATCTTCGGCGCCTCGGGGTAGCTCAGCATCAGCGCGAGGCTTTCCGGCGTGGTCAGCAGGATCTGCGGCGGATCGGTCCGCTGCCGGGCGCGGGCGGCGGACTTGGTGTCGCCGGTCCGGTCCTCGACCCGGATCGGCAGGCCGAGCTCGGCCACCGGCCGCGCGAGGTTGCGGCCGATGTCGGCGGTCAGCGCCTTGAGCGGCGAGACATAGAGCGTGTGCAGCCCCGTATGCCCCCCCGCGAGCTCCACCAGCGACGGCAGGAACCCGGCGAGCGTCTTGCCGCCCCCGGTCGGCGCGACCAGCAGGCTGTCGCCCGTCGCCTCGAGCAGCGCGAGCTGGTGCGGGTGCGGCGCCCAGCCCTGGCGCGCGAACCAGTCTTCAAAGGCGGGGGGCAGGCTGGTCACGCCGCGCCCCCGTCATCCGCCGGACCGGGGGCTTTGCGCCCCCGGAGCCCCGCAGGATATTTTTTGTCAGGAGAACTTGGGGCGTCCGCGCCCCCCGCGGACCGGTCCGCACCGTCATTCTGGCCCAAGTCTGACTCCGTCGCCCCCCCGGGCGGCTGGGCCTCGTCGCGGCGCTTCTTGCGGCCGTGGCGGGTGCCGGCGCGGGCGGTCTCGGCGTCGAAGGCGTTGGGCGTGTCGATCATCGCGGCCAGCGTCTCGAGCCGGTCGGCCTCACCCGGGGGCTTGTCCCAGCGGATGCGGCTGATGCGGGGAAAGCGCATCGCCACGCCGGACTTGTGCCGCGCCGAGCTGTTCACCCCCTCGAACGCGACCTCGAGCACCAGCTTCGGCGCCACCGCCCGCACCGGGCCGAAGCGCTCGGTGGTGTGGTTGCGCACGAAGCGGTCGAGCTCGCGCAACTCCTCGTCGGTGAAGCCGAAATAGGCCTTGCCGACCGGCACCAGCATCTCGCCGTCCCAGAGCCCGAAGGTGAAGTCCGAGTAGAACCCCGAGCGCTTGCCGTGCCCGCGCTGCGCATACATCAGCACCGCGTCCACCACCCGCGGGTCGCGCTTCCACTTGAACCACGGTCCCCGCGGGCGGCCGCCGACATAGACCGAATCGCGGCGCTTGATCATCACGCCCTCGATCACCGCGTCGGGCGGATCGGCCCTGAGCGCGGCGAGGTCGTCCCACGTCTCGAAGGGCAAGAGCCCCGACAGGTCGATCCGCTCCGAGCCGAAGTCGGCCGCTTCCAGCACCGCGCGGCGCTCGGTGAAGGGCAGGCCGCGCAGGTCGCGGCCCTGCCAGATCAGCGCGTCATAGATCCGCAGCCCCGCCGGGTGGCTGGCCAGCATCGCCCGGCCCACCCCCTTGCGGTTCAGCCGCTGCTGCAGGTCGTTGAAGCTGGCCACCGCGCCGTCGCGGCGCACCACCAGCTCGCCGTCCAGCGCGCCGTCATAGTTCATCGCCGCGATCACGTCCGGGAAGGCGGCCGAGATGTCCTCGCCCGTCCGCGAATAGAGCCGCCGCACGCCGCCGTCGCTGACCGCCTGCACGCGGATGCCGTCCCATTTCCACTCGGCCGCGTGCTCGGCCGGGTCGAGCGCACGCAACTCGTCCAGATCGGTCGGGGTGGACAGCATCACCGGGCGGAACGGCGCCAGCGCCGCCTGTTCGGGGCGCGGGCCGCCCTCGATCCAGGCGAAAAGCTCGGTGAAGGGCGGGGTCAGGCCGTGCCACAGCTCTTCGATCTCGGCGAGGCCCGGCCCGCCCATCTGCGCCAGCGCCGTCCGCGCCAGCCGCCCGGAGAGCCCGATCCGCAGGTTGCCGGTGGCGAGCTTGAGGAACGCGAGCCGTTCCGACGCGCCGAGCCGGTCGAGCACCCCGGCGATGGCCGCGGGCAACCCCGCCTTGCCGGTGGTTTCCAGCAGATGCACCGCGTCGGTGACGCTGAGCGTGGCGCCGCCCTCGCCCTCCCACAAGAGCGCGATGGTCTCGGCCAGGTCGCCGACGAAGTCGTAGCTGAGCGCGAAGAGCTCGTCGTCGAAGCGCTCGACGGCCAGCCCGCGCAGCAGCGAGGGGGTGACGGTCCGCAGCTTCAGGTCGCCGGTCAGCGCGGCGAAGGCATAGCCGCGATCGGGGTCCGGGGTGCGTTCGAGGTAATGCTGCAAGAGTTGCAGCTTGGCGTTCCGCGAGGGCGTGAACGCCAGCCGCTCGAGCAGGTCGGCGAACCCCTTCATTCCGCCTCGTCCTCATAGCCCACCAGCCGCAGCGGCCGGGCGCGCATCTGGTTCAGCGCGCACCAGCGCAGCACCCCCTCCTCGGCGCCGTGCGTGACCCAGACCTCTTCGGGGCGCAGCTCCTGCAGGGTCTGGGTGAGTTGCGGCCAGTCGACGTGATCCGAGATCACCAGCGGCAGCTCGACCCCGCGCTGGCGGGCTCGGGCGCGCACCGTCATCCAGCCCGAGGCGAAGCCGATCACCGGGTCGCGGAAGCGCTGCACCCAAGGCGAGGCGAACGCCGAGGGCGGGGCGATCACCACCTGCCCCTCGATGTCCTTTGGCGTGGTGGCCGGGCGCAGGTCGCCCAGCGCGATGCCCTGCGCCACGTGATATTCGGTCAGCCGTTGGGCCGAGCCGTGCAGGTGGATGGGGGCGTCGTAGCCCTCGGCCCTGAGCAGCGCGATGACCCGCTGCGCCTTGCCCAGCGCATAGGCGCCGATCAGGTGCTTGCGGTCGGGAAACTCGGCCATGCTGGCGAGCAGGCGGCGCGTCTCGGCCGCGGGGTCGGGGTGGCGGAAGACCGGCAGGCCAAAGGTCGCTTCGGTCACGAAGATGTCGCAGGCCACCGGCTCCCACGGGGCGCAGACGGGGTTCGGGGTGCGGCAATAGTCGCCCGAGACGACGATCACCGGCCCGTCCGCACAGGCGAGGCGGATCTGCGCCGAGCCGAGGATGTGGCCGGCAGGGTGGAAGCTCACCTCGACGCCGCCCAGCCGCAGGGGGCCGTCCGCGACCTGCCGCCGGGCGGTGAAGTCCTCGCCATAGCGGATCGCCATGATGTCGAGCGTCTGCGCGGTGGCCAACACCGCGCCGTGGCCGGAGCGGGCGTGGTCGCCGTGGCCGTGGGTGATCAGCGCGCGCGGCACCGGGCGCACCGGGTCGATGAAGAAGTCGCCCAGCGGACAGTAAAGCCCGGCATCGGTGGGATAAAGGCAGTCGTCGGCGCGCAGCATCCCGCCCAACGCCGGTGCGGCGGCTTGGTTCACCTATCGTTCACCCGCCCGGCGGGTCGGCAGCGGGCGGTCGGCGAAGATCGTCTCCATGCTGAACATCCCGGTGACGCGCTCGAGGTCCAGCCCCTCGATCAGCGCCTTGTAGACCCGGTCATACCCCGCCATCGAGCCGGTCGAGACCTGCGCGAGATAGTCCCACTCGCCGCCGATGCGGTGAAAGGCGGTGATCTCGGGGATCGACTCCGCCCGGCGGCGGATGCGGTCGGCCCAGCGGTCGTCGTGGTGGCGGGTGCGGATCAGCACGAACACCGTCAGCCCCAGCCCGACCGCGGGGGCGTCGATCACCGCCCGGCTGCCGCGCAGGACCCCCGCCGCGCGCAACTGCCCGATCCGCCGCCAACAGGCGTTCTGCGACAGCCCCAGCCGCTCGGCGAGTTCCCGCTGCGAGAGGCTTGCGTCGGCCTGAAGCTCGGCGAGGATGCGGTGGTCGGTTTCGTCAAGTCTGGGCGTTGAGGCGATCATATGACAACCAAACAGCTCTGCGAGTTATGACATTGATGATGATCCATCGCGTGGCATGGGTCAAACTGGATCGCATGACCCAGCCTGATCTCTTCACCCGCTTTCGCGCCGCGCTCGGCCCCGACCCGGCCCCTGCCCTTCACGCCGGGCTGATCGGCCACGGCGTCCCGGTGGACGGCCCGTTCGGCCCGCACCCGCTGGTCTATGCCGATTACGTCGCCTCGGGACGCGCGCTGCGGCAGGTCGAGCGGTTCGTCATGGACGAGATCCTGCCGTGGTACGCCAACAGCCACACCGAGGCCTCGGCCTGCGGGGCGGCGATGACCCGCGCCCGCCGGGCCGCGCGGGCCGAGATCCTGCGTTGCTGCCACGGCGACGAGGGCCACGCGGTGATCTTTGCCGGGTCGGGTGCGACGGCGGGGATCAACCGGCTGGTGCATCTGATGGGCGTCGGGCCGGGGACGACGGTGATCCTCGGGCCCTACGAGCATCACTCGAACATCCTGCCGTGGCGCGAATCGGGCGCCACGGTCGTCGAGCTGCCCGAAGCGGCGGGCGGGGGCCCCTGCCCCGACGCGCTCGAGGCGGCGCTGGTGCCCGACGCGGTGGTGGCGCTCTCGGCCTGTTCCAACGTCACCGGCATCACCTGCGACGTGGCGGCGCTGACCGCGCAGGTCCACGCGGCGGGCGCCCGCGTGGTCTGGGACTACGCCGGCGGCGCCCCCTACCTGCCCATCGACCTGAGCCTGGGGATGGAGGCGGTGGTCGCCTCGCCCCACAAGTTCGTCGGCGGGCCGGGCGCCTCGGGCGTGCTGATCGTCCGCCGCGACGCGGTGCGCGCGGACCGGCCGAGCAGCCCCGGCGGCGGCACGGTGCGTTTCGTCTCGCCGCACGGCCACGACTATGCCGCGGGCGTCGAGGCGCGCGAGGAGGCCGGCACCCCCAACGTCATCGGCGACATCCGCGCGGCGCTGGCGTTTGCGGTCAAGGACGCCATCGGGCAGGCGGCGATCGACGCGGCGCACGCGCGCTGGTGGGCGATGGCGCGGGCGCGGCTGGCCCGCGACCCCCGGATCGAGCTGCTGGGCAATCTCGACTGCCCGCGGGTGCCGATCCTGTCGTTTCGCCTGCGCGACAGGCAGGGCGGCCATGTCCACCAGCAGCTTGCCACCCGGATGCTGAGCGACCTGCACGGGGTGCAGGCGCGCGGCGGCTGCGCCTGCGCGGGGCCTTACGTGCACCGGCTGCTCGGGCTGGACCGCGATGCCTCGGACCGGCTGCGGGCCGCGATCCTCGCGGGGCACGAGGTCGAGAAGCCCGGCTTCGTGCGGCTCAACCTCTGCTGGCTCGCGCCTGAGGCCGAGGTCCGCTTCATCCTCGACGCCATCGCCGACGTGGCGGCCCGCGCCCCCGGCCTCGCCCCGCGCTACGCCTGCGACGAGAGCCGGGCGATCTTCTCGCCCGCTGCCTGAGGGGCCCGGTCGCGGGTCTTGCGCGAATCGGCGGGCCGCCCCACTCTTCACGGAAACGTGAGGCCGCGGCCCCTGCCCGGCGCGCCACCCCGGAAGGTGACCGATGCCCCGCTTCCCCCTCTGCCTCGCGCTGGCGCTGGCCCTCGCCACCCCGGCCGCCGCCTAGGTGACCGAAGAGGACGTGTGCGAGGTCGCGGGCGACCTGATGCACATCGCCGTCACCCAGCGCGAGGGCGGCGCCACCCAGCGCGAGGCCGCCCGCTACATCGCCGCCGGCATCGGCGAGGCGGCGAGCAACCAGTCCGGCAGCCGCGCCGACCGCCAGCACGTCGCCAACCTGCTGGGCGGGATGGCCACGACGCTGCTGCGGATCGCCTATTCGCTCGACCTCGACCCGCGCATCGACAACGCGCAGGTGGCCGCGCGCACCGTCTATGCGATGTGCCTGCGGGACGAGCTCTAGGCCCCGGCCCCCGCGCCGCGCCGCTCGCACATCCGCTGGGCCACATAGTCGCGCAGCAGCGCCACCCGGCGCGGGCGAAAGCTGGTGCCGCCCGGCGACAGGCGCTCGATCCGCGGGATGTGGAAGATGCGGAAATCCATCCGCAGCCGGCAATGCGCCAGCAGCATGAGCGAGCGGTCGGCGTGGCTGATCCCCAGCGGCCAGACCTCGCGCTCGGTCACCGCGTCGCTCAGGTCGCGGTAGCGGATCACGAGGCTGGTCTCGTCCCAGCACGCCTGCCGGATCGCGCCGAGGTCGAGGTGCGGCGGCACGAGCTCGGTCGGCGCCGGGGTCCAGACGCGGGCCACCGCGTGCAGCGCCATCTGCGCCTGCCGCTCGGGCAGGGTGGCGATGATCCGCGCCAGCGCATTCTCGCCCGCCCGCGTCAGCGCCGGGTCGCCCAGCCGGGGCAGCTGCGCCACCGCCAGCCGCAGCGCCTCGATCTCGAGCCGGTCGAAGCTCTGCGGCGGCAAGGCCGGGTCCTCGGTCAGGCGATAGCCCACCCCCGCCGCGCCGTCGATCAGTGCCCCGCCGGCGCGCAGGCTGGCGATGTCGCGGTAAAGCTGGCGCAGCGAGACGCCGGTTTCCGCGGCCAGCCGCTGCGCGGTGACCGGCGCCGGCAGGCGGCGCAGCGCATCCATCAGGCGCATCAGGCGGTCCGAGCGGGCCATGCCGCGACCTTCGGTGAGCGCACGGCGCCGCGCAAGCCGCCCGCCCGGTGGGCTGCTGCCCGATCCTGTCAGCAGCGCCGTGCGATGACGGGGCCACGCAACCTCGAGAGGCTACGATGCTCACCCTCTACCACGCCCCGAACTCGCGCTCGACCTCGGTCGTGCAGCTCCTCCACGAACTCGGCATCACCGACCAAGTGACGGTGCGCGAGGTCACCATCCCGCGCCAGGACGGCAGCGGCGGGCGCGACCCGGCCAATCCCCACCCTGAGGGCAAGGTGCCCTATCTGACCGACGGCACCGACCAGGTGCGCGAGCGCGGGGCGATCATCCTGTATCTCGCCGACCGCTTCCCGGCCGCGGGGATCGGCCGCCCGGTCGGCGACCCGCAGCGCGGCGAGCTGCTGTCGTGGCTCTTCTGGTATCAGGGCGTGTTTGAGCCGCTGGCGATCCTGCACTGGGCGGGCATCGACCACCCGGCGATCACCGCCAGCCTGCGCGACTTTGACACCGCGATCCGGCGGCTTGATGAGGTTCTGGGCCGCCAGCCCTATCTGCTGGGCGCAGGCTTCAGCGCCGCCGACCTGCTCTGCGCGGCGCCGTTCGCGTGGTTCGGCGACCGGCTGCCCGCGACCCCAGCGATCCGCGACTGGGCGGCGCGCTGTCAGGACCGCCCGTCGGTCCGTGCGGTGGGCGAGCGCTGAGCGGCGGGCGGCACCCGCGCCAGCTGCACCATCAGGATGCCGGCCGCGACGATGAGCGAGCCGATCACGTCCGACCAGCCGAAGCGCTCGCCCAGCGCGAGCGCTGCGATCGTGACCCCCAGCGGCGGCGACAGGAAATGGAACGCCGCCGCCCGCACCGCCCCGATCCGGGTGACCAGCCGGAACCAGATGAAGGTCGCCAGAATCCCGGGAATGAAGATCGAGAACGCCAGCGCGCCCACCAGCCGCGGCGTCCACCGCACCGGTTCGCCCCATTCCAGCAGCAGCGACGGAAGGGCCAGCGCCACCGCGCCGACCGCCATCTGCCAGCCGACGATGGCCATCAGGTTCGACCCGCCGCCGGTGCCACGCACCACCAGCGTGGCCACGGTCAGCGCCACCACCGCGACGAGGCACATGGCGACCCCCACGAGGTCGAGCCCGTGGCGCAGCCGCACGCTCATGATGACAACGACGCCCGTCACCCCCAGCAGCAGGCCGAGGGCCGCCTGCGGGCGCAGCGGCTCGCGCCCCGCGGCCCAGCCGAAGAACGCCACCAGCAGCGGCATCATCGAGGCGATGATCGCGGCGGCGGACGCCTCGACCCGCTGCATCGCCATCCAGTTGAGCCCGAGGTAGAGGGCGTTCTGGCAGAGGCCGAAGATCACCACCGTCCGCGCCTCGTCCCGCGTCAGGCGCAGCGACTGGCCCATCGCCCGCGCGAGCCCGAGCGCGATCACCGCCGAGATGGCGAAGCGGACCACCAGCGCGAACAGCGGCGGCATCTCGACCACGACGATCCGCGTCGCGGTGAAGGCCGAGGCCCAGATCGCCGCGAAGGCGAGGCCCATGAGGACGGACTTCAGGTCCATGCGGTCTCCTCGCCCTCGGCGAGGCGGCGGCGGGCCTCGGCCAGATCCTCGGGGGTGTTGATGTTGAAGAAGGGGTCGGCGCCCGCAAAGGCGACGCGGGCGGCGCCGAGCGCCTCCATCACGCTGCGCATCCGCCGCTCGCCCTGCAGCAGCGCGTCGCGCAGGGGCGCGCGCAGGGAGGTGTCCCAGGCGGCGAAGGCGGGGTGGTCGCGGCCCGCGTGGGTGGCGAGTGCCACGGGCGCCGGATCGGCGGCCAGCCGGGCGGCGAGGTCCGGGGGGAAGAACGGCGTGTCCCCGGCCGCGGTGACGACCCGGGCGTGCCCCTGAGCCGCCGCCCAGTCGAGCGCGGCGAGGACGCCGGCCAGAGGGCCGGGAAAGTCGGGCAGCGAATCGGGAAGGATCGGCAGGCCGAAGGCGGCGAGGCGCGCGGGGTCTCCGTTCGCGCTGATCGCCTGCGCGCAGCCCAGCCGGGCGAGGACATGGGCGAGAATCGGCCGCCCGCCGAGATCGAGCAGCGGCTTGTCGCCGCCCCCCATCCGCTGCGCGCGCCCCCCGGCCAGCACGACGCCGACCGGCGCGCCCCGGTCGGGCGCGGCGTCAGGCTGGGCAGGGGTAGAGGTCGGGTGCATGGGCGGCACCATGCGTTGCGCCCAAGGCCGCCGCAAGCGCCCCGCCCTCGGTGCGCCCCCTCCGGTGGGCGCCCCACGCTCGCCCGTCGGTTGCGCGCCGCCGCGACGGATCACCTGCGGCGGTCGGCTGCGGCAATGCTGTCCTTTACGCCGGCGGGGGCGAGCCGCTAGGGTGGTGCCATGCTCGGCTATGTGATCCACGAGGACCGCGGGGACCCCAACGCGCGCATGGCCGAGATCGCCATGTCGCTGATGGCGGACGGATTCCGGCTGGCCGGGGCGGTGCAGGCGAACCTCGACCCCCGCCACCGCCACGAGTGCGACGTCGAGCTGACGATCCTCGGCGCCTCGAGCGCGCCGCTGCGGATCTCGCAGTCGCTGGGGCGCGGCTCGCACGGCTGTCGGCTGGACAGCGACGCGCTTGAACGGGCGGTGGCGATGGTGGCGGCGCGGCTGACCCGGACGACTGACCTGCTGATCATCAACAAGTTCGGCAAGCAGGAGGCCTCGGGCCGCGGTTTCCGCGACCTGATCGGGCTGGCGCTGTCCGAGGGCGTGCCGGTGCTGACCGCGGTGCCGCCCGCCTATCTGCCCGCGTTCCTCGAGTTTGCCGACGGCATGGCCGTGCGCCTCGACTGGGACGGGGCGACCGACTGGGCCCGCGGAAAGCGCCCGGCCGCCGCATGAGCGCCCCTGACGAGGCCGACACCGCGACCGACGCGGTGACCGAGATCGACGCCCGCCACCTGCTCTGCCCCCTGCCCGTCCTACGGCTGCGCAAGGCGCTGCTGCCGCTGCCCCCCGGCGCCCGCGTGGCGCTGGTGGCGACCGACCCGGCGGCGGTGCTGGACGTGCCGCATTTCTGCGCCGAGGGCGGGCACCGGCTGCTCGACACTACCTCACTCCCCGACGGCGCGCGGCGCTATCTGGTGCAGCGCGGCTGAGACCCCGACCTTGCGCCCGCGCGCGCAGAGTGGTTCTGTCCCCGGCGGGAGGCGGATCGAGGGGGGACGCCCATGCTGGCGATCTTTCTCAAGACGCTGCCGTTCTTCGCGCTGATCGGCACCGGCTGGCTGGCCGGGCGGCTGCGGCTCTTTTCGGCCGAGGCGACCGCGGCGCTGACCAACTTCGTCTTCTACTTCGCGCTGTCGGCGATGCTGTTCGGCTTTGCCGCGCGGCTCGACCTCGGCGCGCTCTTCGACCTGCGCTTCGTGCTGGCCTATCTCGCCGGGTCGCTGGCCGTCTGGGCGGTGGTCTTCGCCGTCGCCCGCAGCCGCGGCAGCGGGGCGGCCGAGGCGGCGATGCTGGCCCACACCGGGATGATCGGGAACACCGGCTTCCTGGGCGTGCCGATGCTGGTGGTGATCCTGGGCGAGGTCGCCATCGGCCCGGTGCTGATGGTCCTGACGCTGGACATGCTGGTGTTTTCCACCCTCATCACCCTGATCATCGCGGCCGTGCGGCACGGGCGCATCGGCCCCTCGACGCTCAGGCCGGTGCTGCGCGGGATCGTCGCCAACCCGATGATCGTGGCGATGCTCGCGGGCCTCGCCTGGGCGGGGCTCGACCTGCCGCTGCCCGCGCCCGCGGCCGAGTTCCTCTCGCTGCTGGGCGCCGCCGCCACCCCCGGCGCGCTCTTTGCCATCGGCGCCTCGCTGGCGCTGCGCCCGGCCCGGCGCGTCGGCCCGGCGCTGGCGCTGAGCGGGGTCAAGCTGGTCCTGCACCCGCTGGCCGTCGGCCTCGCGGCGCTGGCGTTCGCCGTCGATCCGGTCGCGGCCGGTGTCATGGTCGCCGCCGCCGCGCTGCCGGTGGCGGGCAACGTCTACATCCTCGCCCACCACTTCGGCATCGCCGAGGAACGGGTGTCGGCGGCGATCCTGATCTCGACCGCGCTCAGCGTGGCGACCCTTCCCTTTGTCATCCACCTGATCCCGAAAGGCTGATCCATGAAGAAGATCTCGCAACTCTCGCTCGAGAACGTGGTGCTGGACGTGGACGAGGACGGCATCGCCACCGTCACGCTGAACCGCCCCGCCAAGCGCAACGCGCTGGACGCGGCCACCATCGACGAGCTGATCGAGGTCTTCGCCACCCTGCCCCGCGCCGGCGTGCGTGCCTGCGTGCTGCGCGGCGAGGGCACGCATTTCAGCGCCGGGCTGGACCTGGTGGAGCACTACCACGCGGACCGCTCGGCCGCCGATTTCATGCACGTCTGCCTGCGCTGGCACGAGGCGTTCAACAAGATGGAGTACGGCGGCGTGCCGGTGATCGCGGCGCTGAAAGGCGCGGTGGTGGGCGGCGGGCTGGAGCTTGCTTCGGCCGCCCATATCCGGGTCGCCGACGAGACCACCTATTTCGGCCTGCCAGAGGGGCAGCGCGGCCTCTTCACCGGCGGCGGGGCGACGATCCGGGTGGCCGACCTGATCGGCAAGGCGCGGATGATCGACATGATGCTGTCCGGGCGCCTCTATCGCGGGCAAGAGGCGGTGGACGTGGGGCTGGCGCAGTATCTGGTCGAGGACTCCGAGGCCAAGGCCTATGAGATCGCGCGGGCGGCGGCGCAGAACCCGCCGCTCTCGAACTTCGCCATCTGCTCGGCGATCAGCCACATGCAGAACATGAGCGCGCTGGACGCAGCCTACGCCGAGGCGGTCGTCGCGGGCGTGGTCAACACGCAGGAGGCCGCGAAGGCCCGGCTCGAGGCGTTTGCCAAGGGAACCGCGGCGAAGGTGAAGCCGGAATGAGCGACCCGGTCGAGCAGATCACGGACTGGGACGACGCCTACGCCAACGTCGCCCACATCCCCGGCGGCGAGGGCTTCGCCCCGCGGTGGGAGGGTGAGGCCGAGGCGTTCCGCGCCGCACACCCGCCCGAGGCGGTGGGCCACGGCGAGCTTTACCTTCCCGCCGGCACGCCCAAGGGCCTCGCCGTGTTCATCCACGGCGGCTACTGGCTGCGGTTCGGGCCGCGCTGGTTCTCGCACCACGCGGGCGGCGCGCTCGCGCGGGGCTGGGCGGTGCTGCTGCCCGGCTATCCGCTCGCGCCCGAGGCCGGGCTGCGGCAGATGCGCGACGCGGTGGCGGCCGAGATCGACGCGGCGGCCGAGCGGGTCGCGGGGCCGATCAGCCTCAGCGGCCATTCGGCGGGCGGGCATCTGGCGGCGCGGATGATCTGCGAGGACAGCCCGCTCAAGGCGCTGGACCGGGTGGCGCGCTGCCTGCCGATCTCGGGGCTCTTCGACCTGCGGCCGTTGCAGCTTACGGCGATGGCGGGCGACCTCGGGCTCGACGACGCAACCGCAGCGGCGGAAAGCCCGCTCTTCCACGCGCCCGCGCCGCATGTCGATCTGCACGTTTGGGTCGGCGCCGACGAGCGCCCGGTCTTCCTGCGCCAGTCCCATCTCATCGCCGACGCCTGGTCCGGGATGCCGCGCACGACGCGCCTGACGGTGGAACCGGGCCGGCACCACATGGACGTGATCGCCGGGCTGACCGAGGCCGACGCGCCGCTGACCGAGGCGCTGGTGGGGGCGCTCTAGGAACCGGCGCGAGTGCCGGAGGGGGCTGTCTGCCCCCTGCGCGCGTTCCGCGCTCCCCCCCGAGGATATTTGAAACCGCCTGAGTGGCCGATCCCTGCGCGGATCGGACAAGCCCCCCTCGGGCTGGACCCAAATATCCCGCGGGGGTCCGGGGGCGCGAAGCCCCCGGCCTTCCTTCTCAGGCCTCCTGCGCGCCCGGCGCCAGATCGCCGTCCTCGTCCGCCTGATGCGCCCCCGGCCCGCGGGCGGCGCGGATCGAGTCCTCGAGCAGCCCCAGCGCCTCGTCGAACACCGCGTCCGGCACCGTCAGCGGCGGCAGGAAGCGGATCACGTTGCCGTAGACGCCGCAGGTCAGCAGGATCAGGCCGCGCTTCAGCGCCTCTTCCCGCACCTTGTTGGTGAACTCGGGCGAGGGCGTGTCGGTGCCCGCGACGTTGAACTCGACCGCGTTCATCAGGCCGGGGCCGCGGATGTCGATGATCTCGGGCACGTCGTCGCGCAGGCTGGCGAGCCGCTGCTTGAGGCGCTGGCCCAGGCGCTCGGCGCGCTCGGACAGGCCCTCCTCCTCGATCACGTCGAGGACGGCGTGGGCGGCCGCGACCCCCAGCGGGTTGCCGGCGTAGGTGCCGCCCAGGCCCCCGGGGTTCGGCGCGTCCATTACCTCGGCGCGGCCGGTGACGGCCGAGATCGGCAGGCCGCCGCCCAGCCCCTTGGCCATGGTGGTGATGTCGGCGGCGACGCCGTGATGCTCCATCGCGAACAGCTTGCCGGTGCGGGCGAAGCCGGTCTGCACCTCATCGGCGATCAGCAGCATCCCGTGCTCGTCGCAAAGGCTCCGCAGTTTCTGCATGAAGCCCGCGGGGACCGGGTAGAACCCGCCCTCGCCCTGCACCGGCTCGACGATGATCGCGGCGACGCGCCTGGGGTCCACGTCGGCCTTGAACAGCTTGTCGAGCGCCGCAAGCGCGTCGTCCTGGCTGACCCCATGCAGGTCGTTCGGGAACGGCAGGTGATAGACGTCGGGCATCATCGCCCCGAACCCGGCCTTGTAGGGCTGGACCTTGCCGGTCAGCGTCATGCCCATGAAGGTGCGGCCGTGGAAGGCGCCGGTGAAGGCCACGATGGCGCTGAGCCCGGTGGCATAGCGGGCGATCTTGACGGCGTTCTCGACCGCCTCGGCGCCGGTAGTGGCGAAGATGGTCTTCTTCTCGAAGTCGCCGGGCACGAGCCGGTTCAGCCGCTCGGCGAGCGCCACGTAGTTCTCGTACGGCACGACCTGGTGGCAGGTGTGGGTGAAGCGGTCGAGCTGGTCCTTGACGGCCTGGATGACCTTCGGGTGGCGGTGGCCGGTGTTCACGACCGCGATGCCGGCGGCGAAGTCGATGTAGCGCTTGCCGTCCTTGTCCCAGATTTCCGCGTTCTCGGCGCGGTCGGCGTAGATCTGGGTGGTCATCCCCACGCCGCGCGAGATGGCGGCGTTCTTGCGGTCGGTCATCGTGGTCATCTGGCGGTCCCCCTCGCGGCTCGCGCGCCCCGGAACGGGCGCCGGGGCGCAATCTAGCCGCCCCGCCGAGGGGGGACAATCGCCCCGCCCCCGGCGTTCTGACGCACCGTGCCAACGGAACGCCCGGCAGGGCGGCACGGGCGACTGCACGGGGACCGCTTTACCTGCGCGCAGGCGCAGGGCAGCATGGCCGCACCCCTGTCCCAGCCAAGGCGCCGCCATGCGACTGCCCATCCCGCTCGTCCTCATCCTGCCGCTGCTGGCCGCCTGCGCGCCGACCGACCCCGCCGTGCCGACCGGCGGCCCCGAAGCCTGGCGGGTGCTGTCGGTGGGCGAGGCGCGCCCGCCGCAGGGCACCTCGCCGGTGATCCGGTTCGAGCCGGGCGGCCGCGTCAGCGGCACCGGCGCCTGCAACGGGTTCTTCGGTCCCGGCCAAATCACGCCGCCGGTCCGCATCGGCCCGCTGGGCGCCACGCTGATGGCCTGTGCGCCCGCGGCGATGGAGTTCGACGCCCTGCTGCACGCGGCCCTCGGCCGGGTGGACGGCGCGGCCCCGCAGCCGGGCGGGCAGCTCGACCTGACCGCGGCGGGGCGGCCCGTCGTCCGCCTCGGGCCCGCGCCTGCGCCCTGACCTCGCCGGGCCGGGACCGCGGCCCCGGGCTTGACGCCAGCCGCGCGGCGGTGCCCGATCACGCCGCGCGGGCACCGGACCGCAACCTTGCCGCCCCGCCCGCGTTCGCCCTGCACCCGTCAGCCCAAGGCCCTCCATGTTCCCGATCCGCGACCACAACCCCTCCGAGACGACGCCCTACGTCACCATCGGGCTGATCTTCGTTAACGTGGTGATGTTCCTGCTCACCATGCCCTGGGGCGGCGGGATGGAGGGGCTGTGGGAGGATCTGGCCCTCTACCCCGTGGCCGTCACCAACGGCGCGCATCTGTGGGGCCTCGTCACCCATATGTTCCTGCACGCGGGGCTGCTGCACATCGCGGGCAACATGCTGTTCCTGTGGATCTTCGGTGACAATCTCGAGGACCAGATGGGTCACTTCGGGTTCCTCGCCTTCTACCTTGCCTGCGGGCTGGCGGCGGCGGGGTTCCAGATCGCCGCCGACCCGTCCGAGGGCATCCCGATGGTCGGCGCCTCGGGCGCCATCGCCGGGGTGATGGGGGGGTATCTGCTGCTCTTTCCCAAGGCCAAGGTGGACGTGGTGGCGATCATCATCATCCTGATCAAGGTGTTCACCATCCCCGCCTGGGTGATGCTGGCGGTCTGGTTCGGGGTGCAGGTGTTCTCGGGCTACGCCATGCACGGGGGCGAGGCCGGGGTGGCCTATTGGGCGCACGCCGGGGGCTTTGCCGCGGGCCTCGTGCTGACGCTGCCGCTGTTCTTCCGCCGCGGCGGGACTGCCTTCTGGGCGGTCACGCGGGGGCGGCCGCCGCACCTGCCGCTCGACTACGCCCCGACGCGCATCCCGCAGGTGCGCCGCTAGGCCAGCACGCCGCGGCTCATGTGGCGCTTGCCGGCGAAGCCCGGCGCGCGGCTGACCGCGAACCCGGCCTCGGCCAGCGCGCGGCGGACGTGGCCTGCGGCGGTGTAGGTGGCGAAGCTGCCGCCGGGGGCGGTGTGGCGCGCGACCTGCGCCATCAGGTCGGGGCCCCACAGTTCGGGGTTCCGGGCCGGCGAGAACCCGTCAAGGAACCACGCATCCGCCCGCCCGTCCCACGCCGCCAGCGTCTCGCGCGCGTCGCCCACGATGACCGTCGCCGTCACCGACCCCACGGTGAAGCTCGGCTGCCCCCAGCCCGCCCGCAGTTGGGCCGAGAGCGGCGCGAGGGCGGGGAAGGCCGCGTGGGCGCGGGCAAGGTCGGCCTCTGACAGCGGGAACGCCTCGAAGCTGGTGAAGCGGACCGGGACGCGCGCCACCTCGGCCAGCGCGAGCAGGTTCAGCCCGGTGCCGAACCCCGTCTCGGCAACGTGAAAGCCGGGCACCAGCCGTGCCGGCAGGTCGTTGCCCGAAAGGAACACGTGACGCGTCTCGTCCAACCCGCCGGCGAGGCTGAAGAACGGGTCGTCGAAGCGGCGCGAGACGGGGATCTCGCCCGCCTGCGTCGCCCGCCAGTCGAGGCCAGATTCCTCGCCAGATTCCTCGCCCGTCTGGTCGCCCGATTGCTCGCTGGGGGTCATCCGCGCTACTCCTGCCGCCTTGGGCGGCATTGGCGGGGACGCGCGGCGGTGGCAAGCGGGATCACGTTGGGCGAGATCACGGTGGTGGGCGGCGGCATCTTCGGCCTCGCCTGCGCGTGGGAGCTGGCGCGCCGTGGCGCGCGGGTGCGGCTGATCGAGGCCGACCGGCTCGGCGCGGGCTCCTCGGGCGGGACGGTGGGGGCGCTCGCGCCCCATGTGCCCGAGCCGTGGAACGACAAGAAGGCGCTGCAACGCGACGCGCTGGTGGCCGCCGAGGGCTGGTGGGCCGAGGTCGCCGCCGCGGGCGGGGTCGATCCGGGTTACGGCCGCACCGGCCGGCTGCAGCCGCTGGTCGAGGGGCCGGCGCTGGACGACCGCATCGCCGCAGCCAGGGCGCGCTGGCGCGGGTTCGCGATGTGGCGCGAGGGGGCGCCGCAGGGGCCGCTGGTTCCTGAGAGCGCGACCGGATGGCTCGCCGACGACATCACCGCGCGGATCGCGCCGCGGCGGGCGCTGGCGGCGCTGGCGGCGGCAATCCGGGCGGCGGGGGGCGAGATCGTCGAGGGCGCGGGCGCGCAGCATCCCGACCGGCTCGACGCAGGCGGCGGCCCGGTGATCTGGGCCACGGGCGCGCCGGGGCTCGCGGACCTCTCGGCCGATCTGGGGCGGCCGATGGGAAACGGGGTCAAGGGGCAGTCGGCGCTGCTGGGCTTCGCCGCGCCCGGCGCGCCGCAGGTCTTCGCGGACGGGCTGCACATCGTGCCCCACGCCGACGGCACCGTGGCCATCGGCTCGACGAGCGAGCGGGACGCGGTGACCCCCGGCCCCGACGCGCAGCTTGATGCGCTGATCGCCAGGGCGGTGGCGATCTGCCCGGCGCTGGCGGGGGCCGAGGTGATCGACCGCTGGGCGGGCGTGCGGCCGCGCGCCCTCTCGCGCGCGCCGCTGGTGGGCGCGTGGCCGGGGCGGCCGGGGTATTTCATCGCCAACGGCGGGTTCAAGATCGGCTTTGCGATGGCCCCGCCGGTGGCCGGGATGCTGGCCGACCTGCTGCTGACCGGCGCGGACCGCATCCCCGCCGGGTTCCGCCCCGATTAGCGCCCCGATTAGCGCCCCGCCTAGCGCATCGCGCGGCGGCGGGCGTCGGCGGCGACGTTGCGCTTGAGCTCCATCAGCGCGATCCGGCGTTGCAGGGCGCGGCGCTCGGCCTCGTCCTCGATCTGGTCCAGCACCGCCCGCTGCGCCTCGATTTCGCGGGCGAGCGTCACCTCGGGCGGCAGGAAACCGCCGTCGGCCATCATCCGGTGCAGCACATCGTCGGCGCTTTCGCGCAGTCGCTCGGGGTCGAGCGGACGCCCCTCGCCGGCCAGACCCGACAGCTTGCCCTCGGCCGCCGCCTTGTCGATGGCCCGCTGGGCGATCCGCTCGAACCAGTGCATCAGAAGGCGGAGAGCTGCGCGACGGCGGCGTTGAGGCGGGCGATTTCTTCGTCCAGATCGGCGAGCTTGGCGCGGGTCTCTTCGATCACCTCGGGGTCGGCGTTCTCGACGAACTTCGGGTTGCCAAGCCGCCCGCGCAGCCCGCCCGCGTCCTTCGCGGCCTTCTCGGCGGCCTTCCTGAGCCGCGCGGTCTCGGCGGCGGCGTCGATCACCTCGCCGATGGGCAGGGCGAAGGAGGCGCCGGGTGCCGCGACCGCGATCATCCCGCGGCCGGGCGCGCCGTCGCGGGCCGGGTTCACCCGCGCCAGCCGCTCGATCAGCGGGGCGTTGGCGGAAAGCGCGGCGCGGGCCGCGGCATCGGCCTCGGTCACGATCAGGTCGAGCTTGGCGCCCGCCGGCACCCCCATCTGCGCCCGGGCTGAGCGCAGCGCCTCGATCAGCCCGATGACCCAGTTCATCTGCCGGTCGGCGTCGGCGTCGATCAGCTCGGCCCCGTACTCCGGCCAGTCGCCGTGCACGAGCATCCGGTCGCGGGTGCCGGTCAGGGCCCAGATGTCCTCGGTGACGAAAGGCATCACCGGGTGCAGCAGCGTCACCGCCTGGTCGACCACCCAGGCCATCGTGGCGCGGGTTTCCTCGGCATGCTCGCCGTCGAAGAGCGGCTTCGCGAACTCGACATACCAGTCGCAGAGCTTGCCCCAGACGAAGGCGTAGAGCCCCTGCGCCGCGTCGTTGAAGCGATAGGCCGCCAGCGCCTCGTCAAAGGCGAGGCGGGCGCGCGCCGTCTCGCCCATGATCCAGCGGTTGACGGTGTGCCGGGGCGTGGGCGTGCCCGCGCGGGGGGCGGCAAAGACGCCGTTCATCTCGGCAAACCGCGTCGCGTTCCAGATCTTCGTGACGAAGTTGCGGTTCGCCTCGACGTGCTTGGGCCCCAGCTTCGGGTCGCGGCCCATCGCCGCCATCGAGGTCAGCGTGAACCGCAGCGCGTCGGCGCCGTAGTCGTCGATCAGCGTCAGCGGGTCGATCACGTTGCCCTTGGACTTGGACATCTTGGCGCCCTTTTCGTCGCGCACCAGCCCGTGGACGTAGACGGTGCGGAACGGCACCTCGCCGGTCAGCTCAAGCTGCATCATCATCATCCGGGCGACCCAGAAGAAGATGATGTCGAACCCGGTGATCAGCGTGTCGGTCGGGAAATAGCGGCGCAGCTCGGGCGTGTCGTCGGGCCAGCCGAGCGTCCCGACGGGCCAGAGGCCGGACGAGAACCAGGTGTCGAGCACGTCCGGGTCGCGCCAGACCGGATAGACGAGTCGGGTCGGGTCGCGGTCGATCTCGTATTCGCCCAAGCCCAGCGCGAAGGCGTGGACCGCTGCCGCGCGGTCTGCGACCTCGATCACCCGCGCGCCGTGCAGCGGGGCGGGCAGCCCGGCCAGCACGTCGTCGAAGCGCGGCGCGACCTCGGCGAAGCTCGCGGCGCAGTGCTGGACCTCGCCCGGGCGCACCAGCCGGTCCTCGTTCAGCAGGCGGAACATCTCGGACGGGTCGATGGCGCTGTCGCCCTCGTCGTCGTGATAGGTCTCGGCGCCGAGGCTGAGGCCATACCACACCGGGATCTGGTGCCCCCACCAGAGCTGGCGGCTGATCGTCCACGGCTCGATGTTCTCGAGCCAGTGGAAATAGACCTTCTCATGCTGCTCGGGGATGATCCGGGTGCGCCCGTCCCGCACCGCATCGATGGCGGGCTGGACGATCCGGGCGGTGTCCACGAACCACTGGTCGGTCAGCATCGGCTCGATCACCACGCCCGAGCGGTCGCCGAAGGGCTGCATGATCTTCTTCTGCTCGACGTAGGGCGCGCCCTCGGCGTCGGTGACGGCCAGACCCTCGGCGTTGATCTCCTCGACCACCAGCTTGCGGGCCGCGTAGCGGTCGAGGCCGCGCAGATGCTCGGGGACGAGGTTCACCTCGGTCACGTCGCCCACCTCCTCGCCGCGGGCGGCGCGGGTGGCGATGGCGGCGCTGTCGGCATAGGACAGCCCGTCGTCGCGCATCGCCCCCTTGCCGTCCATCAACGCGTAGAGCGGGATGCCGTTGCGCTGCGCCACGCCGTAGTCGTTGAAGTCATGCGCCCCGGTGATCTTCACCGCGCCCGAGCCGAAGGTGGGGTCGGGATAGTCGTCGGTGATGATCGGGATCAGCCGGCGGTGTTCCTTCGGCCCCACCGGGATCTCGCAGAGCTTGCCCACGATCGGCGCATAGCGCGCGTCAGAGGGGTGGACGGCCACCGCGCCGTCGCCCAGCATCGTCTCGGGCCTCGTCGTCGCGATGGAGATGTAGTCGCGCGTCTCGCGCAGGGTCACGTTCCCGTCGGCGTCGCGCTCCACGTATTCGTAGGTCTCGCCGCCCGCGAGCGGATACCGGAAGTGCCACATCTGGCCGTCCACCTCGCGGTTCTCGACCTCGAGATCGGAAATCGCGGTTTCGAAATGCGGATCCCAGTTCACCAGCCGCTTGCCGCGGTAGATGATCCCCTTGTCGTAGAGCGCGACGAACACCCGGATCACCGCGTCGTGGAAGTTCCCCTCCTCCCCCGCGGGGGCGCCGGGGGCGCCGGACATGGTGAAGGCGTTGCGCGACCAGTCGAGCGAGGCGCCGAGCCGCTTCAGCTGCCCGATGATCGTGCCGCCCGACTCGGCCTTCCAGTCCCAGATCGCGCGGGTGAAGGCCTCGCGGCCGATCTCGCGCCGGTTCGGCTCGCCGCGCTCGGCCATGCGGCGCTCGACCACCATCTGGGTGGCGATGCCGGCGTGGTCCTGTCCGGGCTGCCACAGCACGTCGAAGCCGCGCATCCGGTGCCAGCGCACGAGGATGTCCTGCAGCGTGTTGTTCAGCGCGTGGCCGATGTGCAGGCTGCCGGTGACGTTCGGCGGCGGGATGACGACCGAGAACGCCGGGGCCCCCGGCCGGGCGTTGGCGCCTGCGGCAAAGGCGTTGGAGCGTTCCCACTCGGCGGCGATGCGCGCCTCGGCGGCGGGGGCGTCGAAACTCTTGTCCATGGTCATCGGTCGGCATCCTTTCGGTCGCCAACCGGATTAGCCGCTGGGGCGGGAAACGCCAAGCCGCGACGGGTGCCGCGACGGGGGTGGCGACGGCTGCGGCGTCAGGGCGCCTCGGCCGCCGCGATCCGCGCGGCGATCAGGCCGGGCAGCTCGGGGCGGGCGAGGATGGTCAGGTGCGTCGTGTCGGGCAGGATGCCGAGCCACGCGCCGGGCAGGGTGCGGGCCATGTGGACGGCGAACTCGGGCCGGATGAAGTCGCGGTCGCCGATGAGGATCAGCGTGGGCGCCGTCACCGCCGCCAGCCGCGCGTCGGGCGCCCCCCAGTCCGAGCCGATGAAGGCCGCCGTTTCCGTCATCGTCCGCGCCACCGCCGCCGCGCCGCCGGGGTTCTTGGCGGCCAGGTCCGCCGACATGGCGGCGAAGTCCGCGGGCGTCGGCAGCAGCGCCGCGACCTCGGGCGGCGGGGTGAAGCCCGGCTCGCGGTTCATCCGCACCATCTCGGGCAGGAACCCCTCGGGCTGGTGGCTGGCCGAGATCGCGGTGAGCGAGGCGACCCGCTCGGGCGCGCTCATGGCGAGGTCCAGCCCCAGCATCCCGCCCATCGAGAAGCCCACGACATGCGCCCGCGGCACCTTCAGCGCGTCCAGCACCGCCAGCGTGTCGGCGCGCATCGCGTCGAAGCTCATCGGGCCGTCGTAGTCGGCGGTGTGGCCGTGGCCCTGCTGCTCGACGCCGATCACCGGACGATCCTGCGCGAGGCCCGGGATCAGCGCGCCGAAGCTCGACTCGATGGTCATCATGCCGCCGTGCAGCACCAGTACCGGGGTCCGGCCGGTGGCGAGGTCGCCGTGGACCTCGTACCAGACGTCGTGGCCGTTCACGGCGACCGTCTCGGCCGCGGCGGGGGCGGCGAGCAGAAGGGCGGCGAAGAGGGCGGGTCTCATGACGGCTCCTTGTCCTGCGCCGTGGCAGGCGCCTCGGCGGCGGCGAAATGGGCGAGTTGGTCGGCGAGCGCCTTGCGGAACGCCGGCCGCGCCGTCATCCGCGCGACATAGTCGGACACGGCGGGATGGGGGGCGAGCTTCCCCTCGTCGCCCGCCATCCGCACCGCCTCGGTCATCAGGATGTCGGCGGCGGTGAACCGCCCCGCGGCGATGAACGCGCGGGTCGAGAGCACCGCGTCGAGCTGCGCGAGGCGCTGGGTCATCCATTCCTCCCACCGGGCGGCGCTCGCCTCGTCGCGATGGAAGAACCGGGCGACGGCCCAGCCGGTGACCGGCGGCTCGATCGAGTTCAGCGCGGCAAAGGCCCATTGCAGCACCTCGATCCGCCCGTCCTCGTCGGCGGGCATCAGGACCGGCGATTTCTCGCCCAGGTACAGGGTCATGGCGCCCGATTCGAAGATCGTCCGGTCGTCGTCCTGCAGCACCGGCACCTGGTGGAAGGGCTGGATCGCCAGATGCGCCGCGCTCTTGTCGGTCGAGGGCACCGTGGCGATGCGGTAGGGCAGCCCTGCCTCTTCGCAGGCCCAGCGGGGGCGGATGTCGCGGACATAGCCGCGCGGCATCTCGGGCACCCAGTCAAAGGTGGTGATGGTCAGCATCGCGCCTCCTCGCGCCTGTGGCGTCGTCTGGCAGGAAGTCCGAAGGGGGGCCGGGGGCGGGCTGCCCCCGGGGCGGCAGCCGCGGCCGCTGGTCAGTCGAGCGGCCCGACGACCGCGAACCACGCCCCCTGCGGGTCGGTGGCGACGGCGATGTGCATCCCGCCCGGCACCTCGTGCGGGCCGTGGTGGACCGTGCCGCCCGCGGCCTCGATCCGCGCCATCGCGGCGCGCACGGGGTCGGCGCCGAAATAGGGCAGCCACGCCGGCACCGGCGCGTTCCCGAGCCCCATCACCGCGCCGATGTCGCGGCCCTTGTGGCTGAGGATCCGGTAGGTGCCCTCCTCGCCCATGTCGAGCGTCCGGGCCTTCGTCCAGCCGAAGAGCCCGGCATAGAACCCCTCGGCCGCGGCGGGGTCCGAGCTCATCAGCTCGTTCCAGGCGCCGTGGCCGGTCTTGTCGGGATCGAAGGCGCCGGTCGTCAGCGCCTTCTTGCGCTCGGCCTCTGTCATGAGGCTCATGTCCGGCTCGAGCAGGCCGAACACCGCCCCCTGCGGGTCGGCGACCACGGCGAAGCGGCCGGTGCCGGGGATGTCGGCAGGCGCGACGAGCACGCGGCCACCCGCCGCCTCGGCCGCCGCCGCGGTCGCGTCGCAGTCGTCGGCGGCGAAATAGGTGAGCCAGTTCGGCGGCGGCGCCCCGGCCTGACCCGCGTTCGAGGTCAGCCCGGCGACCATCTCCTCCCCCGCGCGGGCGAGCAGATAGACCATCCCCTCCATCCCCGAATCGCCTATCGCCCAGCCCAGCACGTCGGCATAGAACCGCCCCGCCGCCGCGGGGTCGGTCGTGCCGAGCTCGTACCAGCAGGGATTGCCCTGAAATCCGCTCATCGCCGACCGTCCCTACGCCTCACGCGAGTCAAACAGCGGCGCGAAGCCGCCCCAGAACATCCGCTTCCCGTCGAACGGCATCTCGGGCATCGGCTGGCCGCCGGCGTCCGCCTGCATCGCGCGGGCAGCGGCGTCGCAGGTCGCGCGGTCGGGCCACTCGATCCAGGCGAAGACCGGCACTTCGCCCGCCTCGGCCTGGGTGGCGCGGTAGAAGTCGGTGGTCTTGCCGTGCGGCACGTCCTCACCCCACAGCTCGGCCTGACGCAGCGCGCCGCGGGCGCGGAACCCCTCCCACGAGGCGCGGGCCAGCGCCGCGAAGGCGTCGCGGTTGGCCTCGGGGACGGCGAGGACGAAGCCCTGCACCCAGGCGCCGGGGCGCGTCTCGCCCTCGTCCAGCACGGTCGAGAACCCGCCCCAGAACATCCGGTGGCCGTCGAAGGGCATCTCGCCCATCTCGGCACCCATCGATTCGTCGGCCATCATGTCGCCCCAGGCGGCGTCGCAGGTGGCGCGGTCGGGCCATTCGATCCACGAGAACACCACCGTCTCGTCGGGCGTGGCCTGAACCGCGCGGCGAAAGTCGGTGCGCGTGCCGTCGGGCACGTCCTCGCCCCAGGTCTCAACCATGCGCAGCGCGCCGCGGCGCTGGAAATGCGGCCAGGCGCGGGCGGCGTGGGCGCGGTAGGCCTCGCGGTTGGCGGTCGGCACGGCGGCGACTGAACCCGTGTGGTAAGACATCGCGACTCTCCCTTGTGCTTGTCCTGTCGGTGGCTGACCGGCATCACGCCGCAGCCCCGCTGGACACAGCGTGGCAGGATGCTTGCATTTTGCAACCGAAAACTTTAGTTATGAAACTGACACGGAGGCCCTGTTGGCGGAGACCCGCAAATCCTATGGCGAGGGGTGCCTCGCCGCCCACGCGCTCGACCTGATCGGCGACCGCTGGGCGCTGCTGATCGTGCGGGAGTTGATGCTCGGGCCGCGCCGCTTCGGCGCGATCAAGGCGCGGCTGCCGGGGATCGCCACCAACATGCTGACCCGGCGGCTCGCCGACCTCGAGGCCGCGGGGGTGCTGACCCACACCACCCTGCCGCCGCCCGCCGCGGTCCCGGTCTACGAGCTGACGCCGCAGGGGCTGGGCCTCTGGCCGATCCTGCGCGAGCTCTGCCGCTGGGCCGTCACCGTGCCCGGCCACGACCCGCGGCTGCCGATCAGCCCGGTGGCGCTGATGCTGTCGATGCAGACCATGCTGCGCCCCGCCCCGGGCCTGATCGCGGCGGGCTTCGGGATGGAGGACGAGAGCTTCCTCGTCACCACCGACGGCGAACGGATCGAGACGGTGCGCGCCCTCCTGCCCGCAGGCGAGATGCAGTTCGAGGCGCCGCCCAACCTGATGGCGGCGGTGATCTATGGCTCCCAGCCGCTCGCCGCGCAGATCGCCGCGGGGACGCTGCGGTTCACGGGCGACCCCGAGCGCGGGCAGGCGTTCGTGGACCGCTTCCGGCTTGGGCCGGTCTGACGTTTAACCTCAGGCTGGCGTGACCTCGACGCGCAGCCGCTGGCCCCCGAGCGGCGCGAAGGCGCGCTGGCGGCAGGTGAAGACGAGGATCTGCTGGTCCTGCGCCACCCGGTGCAGCGCCGTGAACATCGCCTCGATCCGGTCGTCGTCGCTGTGGACCAGCGCATCGTCCAGCACCACCGGCACCGGCTGGCCGCGGCGCAGGAAGAGCCGCGCAAAGGCCAGCCTCGTCAGCACCGCGAGCTGCTCGCGCGTGCCGCCCGACAGGATGTCGAGCGCCTCGTCCTGCCCGGCGCGGGTCAGCGTCGCGGGCAAGAGGCTGGTGTCGTCGAAGCCGAGTTCGGCGCCGGGGTGCAGGATGTCCAGCAGCGGCCGCAGTTCGTCCATGACCGGGCGCAGATACTGCTCGCGCGCCGCCGTGCGGGCGTCCTCGAGCGCGCGGCGCAGCCGGTCGAGCGCGCCGACCTCGCGTTCGTAGCGCGCGGCGCGGGCGGCGGCCTCTGCGGCGCGGCCGGTGATCTCGTCCAGCGCCTCCTCGATGCCCTGATCGGCCAGCGCGCCGATCGAGCCGTTGACCTCGGCCAGCTCGCGGTCGAGCCGGGTGCGCTCTTGCGCCCGACCGGCGAGGACCGAGCCGAGGCGCGCGACCTCGGCCCGCGCCGTGGCCTCGTCCGGGGCATCGGCGGCCAGCGCGGCACGCCGCGCCTCGGCGTCGGCGAGCGCCGCCTCGAGCGCCGGTTGCGCCGTGCCGAGCGTCAGCAGCCTTGCGGCCAGCGTCACAGCATCGCCGGCCTCGGCCCGGACGCGGTCGAGCGCATCCTGCGCCGCCACCGCCGCGGCCTTGGCCGAGGCGAGGTCCTCGCGCGCCTGCCCCTGCCGGGCGGTCGCCGCGCC